>CAIPBM010000149.1 GCA_903863295.1 uncultured Verrucomicrobiota bacterium
GCGCTGGGGTGAGCTGCGACCTCTGAAGATATCGAAGACTCCGATTACCTGGCCCTTCAGCCGTCCCGGCCAATCGCCTGATGGGTTGCGTTTGAGAACATTGAAAAGCGAGATCAGCATGGTCTTGCCCACGCAAATCACCCAGAACCGGATCGTGGCCCATGGTTCGCGCAGGTGGACGGTTCCCTTCTTGAGAAAGTACCAGTTATTGGCGATCTGCGAGTAGCCCCGTTTAATCTCGCGGACACGCCCGGAAGGCGTGACCAGATGCACCCCGACACAGCCTTCAAACCGACCGATCCTCCCGTAATGGACGAGCCGCATGGTGATCTCGTAGTCCTCGGCGTAGGAGTAGAGCGGGAGATTTTCATCAAACAACTCATACTCAAAGACACTGCGCCGGACGACCATGTTGCAGCCGTAAAGGATGAAGTGTTTGCCCTTGCAGATGAAGGCGCTCTTAAATTGATTCTTGGGGTGGTAATTGGCGATCATCTGTTTCGCCTGCTCACGGGACATGGTGGTATTCCAGCCCAGTTCACGACCAGAAATGCCGATGATGGCGGGATTGGCCTCGAGGAACGTGACCGCTTCCTGCAAGTAGTCGGGGCGTAGTTCAAAATCATCGTCGAAAAAGGCGAGGTAGGTCGTGCTGGGCGGAATGGCCTTGATCCCGGCGTTTCTCTGGACGCAAAGGCCGTTCGGCCCAACGATCGTCTCGACACGGTCGCTCCAGATCTTTTTTGGCAGATCCTGGGGCGTCGGAACCACGAGGACGATTTTTTCAGGAAGCAGCGTCTGCTGATGGATACTGGCCAGCGTGTCGTCCAAAATTTCGGGGCGTCCCCTGGAGGCGATGGCAATGCTGACCGTGGGACGACCTGCGGGAGCGGATGGGGAAGGAGAAGGTCCCGTCATGAGAGGAGACCGGAGTTTTGACCCATAAATCCGGGATTGTGAAGTGTCCCAAAGAGATTGCAATCCAATAGGAAATCTCTTGGAGACGCTTCTGGTCATGGGATTCGCCGTTGACCCTTTCTGGGCGGAGGCTTAGATTTTGAGAGCATGAGCGTTGCAGAAATTGTCAAGGAAGTGCCTAATCTCTCTCTGGATGAAATGAAAGAGGTGGCCCGGGCTTTGCGCGAGGCGATGGAAGATGCGGAAGACCTCGCGGATGTCCTTGCCATTCTGGAAAATCCGGGAACGCCCGTTCCCATGGATGAGATCAGGAAAAAATACAGTCTTTAATGTGGCGGGTTTTCTTTGACCCCGCCGCCGAAAAGCAATTTTCCAACCTCGGAAAACCGGCCCAGCGTGATATTGCCAAGTATATCGCCAAAAATCTGGAATCGTCCGAAGACCCGCGTCGATTTGGGAAGCCCTACCTTTCCATCAAGGGAGCCTGGAGATATCGCGTGGGTGACTACCGGTTGGTTTGTTTGATTCAAAATGAGAAGCTGATCGTCCTTGTCATCAAGGTGGGGCATCGTCGTGACGTCTACAATTAGCCTCCGCCTCCATCTTTGATCGACTGGCTCAAGCTCTGATTGACCACCGATCCAAAATCCTTTGAGCTAGGGCGGGATGATTCCAAACTCGCATCTGATCGGCATCGGCATTACCACGAAAGATCGGTGGGATGATCTGGCGATCACGCTCCATCGCTTGCGGGAGGAAGGGCTCGATGCGCTGGAGACCGTGGTGGTGGATGATGGTTCCTCGGTTCCCCTCTCCTCCGAATTCGAGCAGAAATTCCCGTGGGTCAAATTTTCGCGCAGCGAGTCGTCCCAGGGATTGATCGCCCAGCGAAACCGGATCGCGCGGCTATTATCGACGCCCTATATCCTGGGATTGGATGACGATTCCTTTCCGGTGGCGGGAAATCTGGATGCCGCCGCGAAATGGCTGACCCAGCATCCGGCCGTGGTGGCGCTGGCGCTGGCCGTGGTCTTCAAGGGCGAGACAGTACCTGAAGCTTTCCTGACGAAAGCTCCTTTCCCGGTGCGCGATTACATCGGTTGCGCCAACCTGGTGAACCGGGAGACTTTTCTTGCCATGGGCGGGTACGAAGAACGCTTTGAGTTCTTCACCGAAGAAGCCGAATTCTGCCTGCGCGCCATCCAGCAGGGCTATGAAATTTACGCTTATCCCGCCGTGGTGGTGCAGCACAATGTCACTCCAGTTGGTCGCAACCTGGTGCGGCGCGGCCGGCAGTTTATCCGCAACGAAATGCTGGTGGCGCTCTGGTTTTTCCCGTTTCCCGAATGCTACCTGCGGGCCGTGCGGGCCTTGCCGGGTATTTTGATCAAAAACCGGGAATGGCGGAAGTATTGGCGGTCCCTGGTCCAGGGATATTTTGAGGCCTTCTATTGTTTCGCGACCTGGCCGAAGCAGAAAGAGCGTCTGACGATGGAACAGTTTCGCGATTGGAAAATGCTGCCCATGGCGACGGATGTGGTCATGGGTTCGCGTGGGTAAACGGTATGATTCGTGACCTCGAAACGGATTTTGAAAGTAACAGCGCTCCGGCGGATGTCTGCATCGTCGGGGCGGGGGCGGCGGGGATCGTGCTGGCCATCGAATTGGCGAAAAGCGGCAAGCGCGTGCTTCTCCTGGAAAGCGGCGGTCGCGGGGAAGAACCTGCGACGCGCGATCTCTATACCAGTGAACTGGCGGGGCTTCGCCACACCGGTATCCATGAGGGACGGCACCGGGTTTATGGCGGGAGCACGACTCGCTGGGGCGGCCAGGTGCTCGAATTATTTGAAGACGATTTTGCACGGCGCCCGTGGATCGAAGGCAGCGGGTGGCCCATCGCCAAACAGGAATTGACGTCCTATTATAGTCGTGCGCTCGACCTGCAAGGCCTGCACGACGTGACGCGGGATGATCGTGAAGCCTGGCGGGAAGTGGGACTCGACCTGCCGGAATTTGGCCCGAAATTGACGCCCTTTTTTTCCCGCTGGTGCCGGGAACCGAACTTTACCCGGCTGCATGGCGCTGCCCTGACGACGGCAGAGAACATCGAAGTGGTCCTCCATGCCAACGCGGTGGAAATTCTCCTGGCTGATGACGGTGGAACGGTCCGTGGTCTCCGGTGTCGAACGCTGTCAGGACGGGAAGCGGTCTTCACGGCCCGGCAATATGTTTTTTGTCTGGGAGGAATCGAGACAGCGCGCTTTCTCCTTCAGGCCCATGCGGAGGGTCAGGCCCCCTGGCACCGGAACGAATGGCTGGGCCGGCATTTTCAGGATCATCTGGACGTCTATTGCGCCGATTTGGTCGACGTGCAGACAGAGCGCTTCCATGCTTATTTTGATCACGTTTGCCGTCGCGGGTACCGCTACGAACCGAGATTTCGACTCACCTCAGATGAGCAGGAAAAGGCCGGGCTCCTGAATGTCGCGGGCATGGTTTTTTTTGAGGACCGGCCCGATTCACCGCGGGATGGCGTCTGGCAAACGATGAAGCACCTCATCCGGGGGCGGTTGCGGGAGGTTTCGGCGCGGGACGTGGGCACCCTCGCAAAACATCTGCCGCTCTTGGCGCGCCAGATGTACCGGTATCAGGTACAGGGGCGATCTTTCAATCCGGAAGGCCTGGTCAAGTTCCGGCTGCGGGTCTTTTGCGAACAGGAACCCCTGGGCGAGAGCCGGATCACGCTGGGGACGCAAAAAGATGCGCTGGGCCATTTTCGGGCGAGGCTCGACTGGCGTATCTCCGAGAGGGAACTGGCGAGCGTTCGCCGGTTTGTTGAAGTGGTTCGTGATTCATTTGCCGAACGCCAGCTGGCCCGGGTGGTTCCCGATCCAGACCTGATGGATAACCCCGACGTTTTCCGTGGCAAGGTCATGGATAGCTACCATCACATGGGAGGCGCACGCATGGCCGCCTCAGCAACCCAGGGAGTGGTTGATCTTGACCTGAAAATCCACGGCACCCGCAACGCCTACGTCTGCAGCAGCGCGGTTTTCCCGGCCTCCGGTTTTTCCAATCCGACACATACGTTGCTGGCCCTTGCCGTGCGGCTTGCGGATCATCTGAAGGATTCATAAGTCCGGGGAGATCGTTCGCCGTCTTGCCATCATCGGCGTTTGGCGATAGGTAAAGGTTGCGCAAAAATTCCCCTGCCTGGCGTGGGGAACATGTTATGAGAAAATTCGAGGAAACTTACGTGGCCATCTGGTGCACGTTGATGCCCATCACGGGGACGCTCTTGATCCCGGCGATCCAGGGCACCATTCCGGCCTACATGATGGCCTTTGGCTCAGTGCTGCTCGTTTACATGAAGGTGCAATCGGGGGAGATTCCCCAGGCCGTCCTGAGTTACTGCAAGACCTTCCTTTCCGTGGCCCTGCTGTGGCTCTTTCTCATGATCTCGAGCCAGATGGTGTTGATGATTACGGAACGGCACGATTTTGGAGACGTCAACATGATGGATCCGAACGATGACCGGGTGCTGTTCCGCCGGACCCTTTTCACCCAGTCGCTCTACCTGCTGGCCTGTGTGTTGCTTGCCCTCTATTTCCGGTACTTCTTCAAGGCTCGCTGGATGCGCTATGTCTACTGGGGAGGCTATCTGCTGGCAGGCTATGGAATCTACGAGTGGCTTTTTTACCTGATCTTTCACAAATCGGGCGATTTTCTGGTGAACCGCACCTTCGGTGATCACACGGCGAGTTGGTCGCAGAACATGTCGTTTGGCGGGTTCACCGTGCTCCGCATCAAAAGCACGCTCGGGGAACCGACCTTCTTTGCGGCAGTGGTTATACCCTATTTATTTCTCGCCCTGGAGGGGCGGAAGAAGGTGCTATCGGCCATGCTTTTGTTTACAGCGGTTTTTTCCACCTCGACGGCGCTTTACCTGGCGCTTCCCTTTGTCCTCTTCATTAAAAGTTTTTGGACGGGGCGAATCCGTTGGGACTACCTGACCTTGCTCGTTTTGGTGGGGGCCTTCATCGCCTCGATTGCGATTTTCTTTCCTGACAGCTTCCGCGGCATGTTCATGGACAAGTTTAACGGCGACAACGATTCTGGCGCGACCCGGCAACGGGCGGGGCTGGCCGTCCGGGATTTATATGCGTCTTTCAACCTGCCCAACTGGCTGTTCGGCATTGGCTTTGGGTACGCCTACCTGGGGGTTCCTGATCAGCTTTTGGTCAATACGGGGATCATCGGTATGTTGGCCTTTTTGTGGGCTTTTGGACGCGTGGTCTGGTTGCTCCCGACTACCGAAGGTTGCGAAGGCCTTAAGGCGGGCATTCTGGCGATCCTGGTGCTTTGCGTTCTCTCCTTGTCTGAACTCTACCTGCCGACGACCTGGATGTTCCTGGGACTGGCCTATTTCAGGTTGGCCGAATATCGCAAGGCCCAACTTGAGCTGGCCTCCTCTCCGCCGGAGGATCCTCGTGCGCAATTCTATCCCACCGGTCGTCCTCCGGCGGCAGCTTAGGGCGTTTTTATTAATTCTGTGGCCAGCCTGAAAGGCTGGCAATCTTATAGCCCAGGGTTGGCGCACCTGCGTCTACCCTGGGAACCCCTATGCCAGTTCCCTACGCTGAAAGCGTTGGATCATGCGCGCTTTCCGAGCCGGTTCTACCCCTACAGGGTAGGCTAAGAGAAGACTGACCCAGGGTAGGCGCTGGTGCGCCAACCCTGGGCTATAGGATGGTATCCCTTCAGGATACATTTCCGTCTGGTTATAGAGTATTTCTAGACAGCTTTACTTTTTCCCTCGTTCCCAGGTTGCGCTTGGAAACACATTTGCTGAGGCCATTTCATGGCCGCTAGTGCGAAATGAATTTTCGCCGAGAGCGAGTTACCTCTGATGCGCAACTTCCTTAACTTTAACCGTGGTCAGGCGGGAAGGACGTTCCGATGGGGCGGCGGTTAAGTCGAATACGGATGCCGTATAACAGCCGCGAAAAGAAATAGACCCAAACCAGCCGGCATTTGGCGAGGAAACCAAGCCGATGGCTCGTCGCTACGGTATGCAATTTACCCAGGTAACGGGCCAGCGTGCCCTGATGGCGCTGTTCCCAGTTGACCACATGAGACTCAAAAATCAGGTAGGTCTCCGGGGTCATGGTCTTCTCGTTTAAGGTGAGGAAAAGACGTTGGACGGATTCAAGATCCGTTGTACTCAGGCGATCGTTCCGTCCATCGCAATAGCGGATCGAGGCCATTATCGGGCAATAGGCGAAGCGAACGCCGAGACGCTCCATTCTCAACAACATGTCCCAGTCCTCGGAGCGGCGGAGTTGCGGATTTTGCGGAACCCGCGCAAAGAGGCTCTTGGCGGCCAGCCAGGTGTCGGCATGGAGGCAACCCTGGTCGATAAAGAGGTAATTGCTCATGGCTTGCCCGGGGCGTAGGAGAGCCAGTGGAAACTTCAGGTAGTAATGTCGTTCTTTCCAATAATAGGAGGAATAAACGAGAACGTTATCCCGGTCGGGTTGTTGGAGGAAAAAAGCCAGTTGCTTTTCCAGCCGTTGAGGAAACCAGGTATCGTCGGAATCGAGAAAGGCGATCAATTCTCCGTTCGCGGCTTGAACCCCGGTATTGCGCGCAGCGGAGACACCCTGGTTGATTTCATGCCGGATTACCCGGATGGGAACTTCGCTCGATCCTTCGGGCGAATAGACTTGCTCCGGACGCGAGCAATCGTCCACGACAATGATCTCCAGATCGCGGCACGATTGGTCCAGAACGCTCTGGACCGCGCGCTGCGTCAATTCTTTCCGATTATAACTGGGAATTACAACCGAGATGAGGGGCATGACGATGTGAGTGAAAGCTTCTGTTTGGACGCTAACAAGTCGCAGGCCAATTAAACAATAATTTCGATCTTCCCTTTCGGGTGCTTGTTCTATTTCCCGGACACGAGTATTGCTTATCCTTGGGGAGTTGCCCCAAGCGTATGCCAACCGATTCCGCTTCCATTGTCCTCAACACCCGGTTTCTGGCGCAAGAGTTGACCGGGGTTCAACGCTACGGCCGGGAAATGCTGGTGCGATTCGCCGGGCGGTTACGGACCGTTGAACCCGAGGGCAAATTATCCGCCATCCGCGGGCATCTTTGGGAACAGTACACGCTGCCCCGTTTGTGCGAAGGCCGATTGCTCTGGAGTCCCGGCAATACGGGGCCTTTGTCGGTCGCGCATCAGGTCGTCACGATTCACGACGCGAGCACGCTGGATCATCCCGAATGGTTTTCACGAAAATTCGCCCTGTGGTACCGGTTTCTTTTGCCGCGCTTGGCGAAGAAAGTTCGCAAAGTCATCACCGTATCAGAATTTTCCCGGCAGCGCTTGGTCGAAACCTGCGGGATTCCGACCAGCCAGATTGAAGTTGTTCCCAATGGAATCGATTCCCGGTTTCGTCCAGCCGGGGAAGACGACGTAAAATCATTCCGCGACAAGAATCATCTGGATCGGCCTTATTTTGTTTATCTCGGCTCTTTGGAACCGCGCAAAAATGTCGATCGGTTGCTTAAAGCCTGGAAGCAACTGGCCTGGAAAGAAGGAGAACTCGTCCTGGCCGGAGCGCCGGGAAAGATTTTCCGCGACCGGGGTTATACCGAGCTGCCGCAGGGAATCCGCCTTTGGGGACGGGTGGCCGAGGAGGACTTAACCCGCCTGCTGACGGGCGCAGTTGGATTTGTGTTCCCATCACTCTATGAGGGCTTTGGATTTCCCGCCCTGGAAGCGATGGCCTGTGGCTGTCCTGCCCTCGTCTCGGGCACGACCAGCCTGCCTGAGGTTTGCGGCCCGGCCTTCGATTCCTCCACCGGAACGGGAAACGCGATTTATTTTGATCCGCTCAACAGCGAGGCGCTGACGGCCGGTATCCGGCAATTGATCGACTTGAATGAAACGGCCCGGGGTCAACTGCGCCGCAATGGCATTGCCCGGGCGATGGAGTTCAATTGGGATCATTCCGCTGACCTGACCGGGAAGGTCATGCAGGGAGTGATAAACCGCGCATGAACCCTCAAGCGCGGGTGGCCATGGCCCACCACTGGCTGGTCGGGATGCGCGGTGGGGAAAAGGTATTGGAGGAGCTCTCGCGGCTTTTCCCGGAATCTCCGATTTACACGCTGGTTGCGCGACCGGAACGGTTGAGCGACCAGTTGCGGCGGCATCCCATCCACACTTCCTGGTTGCAACGCATCCCAGGTGGTTCACGCCATTACAAAAAGCTGCTGCCGCTCTTTCCTTCCGCCGTCGCCGCCCTGCAAATCAAGAAGCCGGTTGACCTGGTTGTCAGTAGTGATGCGAGTGTGATCAAGGGGCTCGGTTATCCGGCGGGGACACCGCATGTCTGCTACTGCCATTCGCCACCACGTTATCTCTGGGATTTGCAGGACGATTATATGCAAAGCGCGGAAGCGGGGGGCGTGCTGGGGCGGGCGCTTTTCAAATCCACGATTCCACGCGTCCGGGAATTCGACCGGTTGGCCGCCGGGCGTGTGACCCACTTCATCGCCAATTCGGCTTTTGTCCGGGAACGCATTCGCGTCTCCTATGGCAGGGAAGCGGAGGTGATTCATCCGCCCGTGGCGCTCGATGATTTTTTACTTTCAGAAGATCCTCCGGAAGATTTCTATCTCATCGTCTCCCAACTGACTCCCTATAAGCGAGTCGATATCGCGGTGGAGGCTTTCAACCGGCTGGGAAAGAAACTAGTGGTCATCGGGGAGGGATCCGAACGGGCCCGGCTGGAGGACAAGGCGGGGGATCATATTCAATTTCTCGGTTCACAGCCCTTTCCCGTACTGAAGGATCATTACCGGCGTTGCCGCGCCTTGATTTTTCCGGGCATTGAAGACTTTGGCATTACGCCGCTGGAGGCCCAGGCCTCCGGCCGGCCGGTGATTGCCTATGGCAAGGGTGGAGTATTGGAAACGATAGTTGACCGGGTCACCGGCCTTTTCTTTGCGGAACAGAACGCTGAATGTCTCATTGATGCGGTGGAAAGGTTTGAGGCTGAGGCAGAAAGGTACGCGCCCCGCTTCTGCCGCGAGCAGGCCGAACGCTTTTCACCGGGCCGGTTTCGCGCGGAATTTCGCGACTTTTTGGCTAAAAAGGGGTCACAGAGGTGACGACCGCTTGATAAACCAGAGCGAAAACGCTATTCCTCATCTCCCACCCCCGCGACCTTTCAATGATAGAGCTGTTTTAGGGATTTTCCAGAAGTGGTTTGATTAAACCACTCATGGGAATTATTAAAACCGATTGTTGGATGTGTTGCGGATTAAATCATTGCCCTGATGCCTGCCCACGCTCTTGCCAAACAGGAGGAAATCAACCTCGGTAGGAAGGCCGCACACCGATACCGGGATTCGTCGAAGCTCTTGATGGAAACCTTGGTCGCGGTCGCCGTGGTGGGCGACATGATCTTTTTCATGGCCGGTTTGCTGGCGGCCTTTGACCTGCGCTTTGACTTGCCGCCCCTGAAATACCTGCGGTTGGAGCACGAGGTGGTGACGCTTTGGAACTACAGCAGTCACTTTATTTTTGGGTCGGTTCTCTTTTCGATCCTCGCCGCCCGTTCCGGCCTCTATCTTCGCCAGAATATCCTCCGTTCCCGGCGCGTGAGCATCGCCCTGCTGAACACCTCAGCTTACTGGACGCTGGGCTATCTCTTCATCAGTCTGCTCTTTTACTTTCATCCCCCGATTTCCCGTGTCTTTGTTCTTTTAGGTGCGATTTGCGGCACGCTTTTCGTGTTCATCTGGAGACACTTTTTTCACATTATTCTCCTCCAGGAAAAGATTTATTCCCAAATCCGCCAACGCATCCTGGTGGTGGGCTGGAACCTGGAAGCTGATCGCATTGCCAAGTCGGTTCATGAGGATCCCAACCATCCATACGAAATCTATGGGTGTCTACCTTCGGCGCATAACGAGTACAAGGTACGCCCTCCCGAGCAGGTCAAACGCCTTGGGGATTACAACAACATCGAGGACATCCTCACGACCACCCAGATCGACATCGTTCTCATTGCCGATCTTGATCCCAAGACCCGGGAGATCATGGCCCTATGCGAATTTTGCAACCGTGAATTGATCCCCTTCAAGGTCATCCCGACCTACTTTCAGATTCTCGTCTCCGGGCTGCACCTGGAAACGATCAGCAGTGTCCCCGTCCTGGGTGTGGCCCGGCTTCCTCTCGATTCCCTGGTCAACCGGATCGTCAAGCGGGCTCTTGATGTCGCGGGTGCCATCGTTGGCCTGATCTTGACGGCGCCGATTCTTCTCGTTTTCGGGACCATGGTTTATCTGGAATCCCCTGGCTCGATCATCTATTCGCAGGTTCGCGAAGGCCGTCAGGGCCGGCCGTTTACCATCTACAAAATTCGTAGCATGAAGCTGGACGCCGAGAAAAACGGGCCCCAATGGTCTCCGCAAAATGATGACCGGTGCCTGCGGATTGGCGCTTTCCTGCGCAAATGGAACCTGGACGAATTTCCGCAGTTCTGGAATGTCTTGCGGGGAGAGATGAGCCTAGTCGGGCCGCGTCCGGAGCGTCCGGAGTTGATCCCCAATTTCAAGGATCAGATTCGCCATTATAATGCGCGGCACTATATCAAGCCGGGGCTGACCGGCTGGGCCCAGATTCACGGCTTGCGCGGGGATACCGATTTAAATGAGCGGATCCGGTATGATCTCTATTATTTGGAAAATTGGTCGCCGATGCTCGATATTTACATCATGGTAAGGACCTTCTGCAAAAACCGTGCTATCTAGCGCCAGAGTCTCCCTGCTGCGACATAGTGGTTCCCGTGCGAAGGAATGATGAAATCTGAAGTTACAATCACCGCCCCCAAGACGGGCAAGCTGCTCGAACTGGAAGGATTGCGGGGACTGGCGGCTCTGTTCGTGGTGTTTTCGCACCTTCAATTTGCTTTCTTTGAGGTCGATCTTGAGGCCTGGCTGAGAAACGTGGATCTTCTTCCCGCGCCGCTGGCCCTTTTCCTGACCTCCCTTTCGCTGGCTCCTTTCAATGGCAGATTCTGCGTATGGGTCTTCTGGACGCTCTCCGGCTTTGCGCTCTCCTACCGCTTTTTCGTTCTGCGAAGCGCCAAGTCGCACGCCCAGTCCCGGGCCTATCTTTTTGAGGCCGCCTTGCGTCGCTACCCGCGGCTCCTTTTGCCGGTCCTGGCCGCGACTCTCTTTGCCTATGCGCTTTGCCGCCTGGGATGGATATATAGTGTACAACTTGACCGGGCGATCTCATTGCCGGGGCAGGAGAATGGTTTCCTGACCGGGGCCTACGATTTTCCTCCCAGCTTGAAGGAGGCGCTCGGCTCGTCGTTTTGGACGACTTTCTTTTCCTTCCACGTCCTGCCCCACTATGATCCTCCCCTCTGGACGATGAAACGGGAGCTGTTTGGATCGTTCTTCATCTTCGGGTTTCTCGCCCTTGGCGGCGGTTCCGCTTGGCGATGGCTGGCTTACGTGGTCGCCGGGATCGCCTCAATTGGGTTACACCAGATCTGGCTCAATGCCTTTATCGCGGGAATTGTTCTCTGCGACCTGCGGGTCAACCACCTGGAGGGTCTGCGCCTCGGCCTGGAGCTGTGGGTCAAGGGCCTGGAGGGTATTCGTAATAGCCGATGGCTCGCGGTGGTGGGGACGGTCGTGCTGGTGACGCTGGTGGGTTATTACTGCCGGAGGACGCCGGTGGAAGTCGGTTCTGATCCGGGGACGGACATTGCCTACATCTTTCTCTCCTTCCTGACCATCGCATGGGTCCAGTTTTCCTGGGTGATCCGGCGGCTTCTCGCCAGTGCGCCCTTCGCGTTCCTGGGTAGAATCTCCTTTGGCGTCTATATTTCTCACTTCCCCTTCATCTTCAGCGCCTCGGCCGCCTTTTATCTGGGTGTTGTGCCGTGGCTGGGGCATCTCGGGACGGCTTTTTTGACGGCTTTACTGACGATCCCGGCAGTTATCGCCTTGGGAACGCTCTTTTATTACGGGGCGGACAAGCCTTCCCTGCCCCTTTCCCGCTGGGTAGCGGAGCAGTTGCTGGCAGGAGGGAAAATCCTCTCGATGAGAGTTAAAAAGCACGCCCGTGTTTTTTAATTGGCATTGTTGTTGCTTGGTAAGACTTAAGAAAAATGAAAAAAAGTTATCTTTTCCCTTGTCATAGCGGGAAGAAGTGACTAGAAATCTGACATAACTGGACTAAATCCATACTTAAAGGAGAATAAAATGAAACAAATCAAATCACTCGCGGCAGTCGCTCTGCTCGCAGCAATCACGAGCCAGACCTCTGTCTTTGGCTTGACCGTCACCGATTTCGGAACGACGGCCCCGACAGAAATCACTTACGGCCAGACTGCATCAGGTGGAACAGCTGTTCCTCCTACAAATAGTACCCAAGGCGCTACACATACTGCTCAGACTTTTAATTTGGGTAGCTTGGCTGGAATTGGTGGCTACTACAACAGCGTTGAGCTGACTAACATTTACGTCAAGGCCAACGGCAATATCAACCCTATTGCTTCGGGTCTCTCTTGGACCTTGAGCATCGGCACGGTTGATACCGTTGGAAACAAGCTCGTTTTCAACACCATCGACTCCGAATCTTTCACTTCCAGTGGAAGCTTTGGGAAGAAGGACTTTATCCAGTTCACGCTCTCCAACTATGTGACACTCGCAGCCAATACGGATTACGCGTTTTCGATCTCCACCACTGGTGGTAATGTCAAACTTGAAGGCACGAGTACTCCGTCTTTCACGGGTGATATCACCGGCTTGGGTGCTTCGGTTAACGCCGCTGGTACGATCACTGAAAGCACGGGTAGTTCCCGCCTCTTCTACATCGACACCGTTCCGGTTCCTGAACCGATGAACTGGGCGATCGTTCCTGTGCTCGGCACGCTGGCCTTCTTTGGCTTCCGCCGCCTGCGCAGTTCGTCAGTCGCGTAAGTTTTAATCTCCTTTGAGCGAAGAAACCCCGTCACCGCAAGGTGACGGGGTTTTTGCGTTTAAGAATCTGTTGCCTTTGCTTTCAACGTTGGGAATCACTAAGATCGCATGGTGACGACTGCTCCAGCTTCAACGGTACCATCCGAATCTGGGCGCACCGCCAAGGTGACTCTCCCCTGGTCGAGCTGGGCCTGCCTCCTTCTGGCGGGCGGGATCGTTCTTTATCCGCTTTCCTGCTCGTGGAGCTACATCTCGAATTATTCTTATGGCTGGTGGGTGCCGCTCTTGGCCCTGATCCTCTTTGCTGAGCGGTGGGACAAGCGTCCGGCTCCTGAATCGGCGTCCCGGCCTGCCTTGGGGATGGCATTCCTTCTCGTTTGGGCTCTCTTGTTCCTCGCCTTACGGATGGCGCTGGAAGTCTCCATGGTCGCGCGACCCTTGGTGCTGGCCGTGGCACTCCTTTACGTGGCGGCGCTCCTCGCCTGGTTTTGGATTTATGGAGGCATGGCTTGGGCCCGGTACTTCGCCTTTCCCTGCTTTTTTCTTTTACTCAGCGTCCCGTGGCCCATTCAGATCGAAAATCCGATTGTCCAGGGGCTCGCTCCCTTCAACGCCTGGCTCGTGGCCCATGCCTTGGTCGATTTCGGCATTCTCGCGCAAGCGACCGGGCAGGTGATCATCCTGCCTCATTGCACGCTGGGGGTGAAAGAAGCCTGCAGCGGATTGCGCTCCCTCCAGGCCGCCCTGATGATCGCCTTTCTCATCGGCGAGCTCTATCGCTTCACCTGGCCCAGACGGATCCAAATTGTCCTCCTGGCGCTGGGTCTGGCCCTCGCGGGAAATTTTTTAAGGACTCTCTTTCTCGCGCTGATCGCCAATTCCCAAGGTGTCGCGGCGATGACCGAATGGCACGATACCGCCGGAGCCTCGATCCTGGTCTTCACTTCCGTGACGACGTTCCTGGTTTCTTATCTCCTCCATCGGAGCGGTGGGCAACAGGCCGCGCCACTTGCGCCAAAATCGGTATCTTCTGTTCTCTCTCTGCCGCCTGAATCCGTGGCATTACGCTTTGCTGCCGGGATACTCATCGCAGCCGTGGCGGTTGAGTTGGCGACGCAAGGTTGGTATGGCTGGCGGGAGAGTGGATCGAGCCTCTATCCAACCTGGGCGGTGCAAGTGCCCAGCTCGGATCCCTACAAGGAAGTGGCCATCGACAAGGAGAGCAGCGACATCCTCAAATACGACGCGGGGCGCGAAATTCAATGGCAGGACACGGCGGGCTGGTCGTGGACTGCCTATTGGTTCCGTTACCACCAGAAGGCGTGGGCGGTCTCGGCCTTTACCAACCACAACCCGGACAAATGTCTTCCGGCCGTCGGTTATCACCGGGTGAAGGACTACGATCCCTTTACGGTCGAACTTCAGGGCGCTCCCCTGGAGGTTCATGCCAAGGTCTTTTCCTGGGAGGGCAATCCGATTTACGTTTTCTGGGTCGTTTATGCGGACCGGGTCAATTTTCCCTTGGAAGAAGCGGTCGGTGCGCCGAATGACGGGATTCTGGCCAAAGGCCGGTTCTATCTTTCCAGCATCTGGCATGGGCGACGGGGATCCACCTCGGAAACGGAATCGCTGGAAACGATTCTCATTGGCCCGTCCACTTTTGAAGAGGCAAAAGCGGCTTATCTGGAACAACTGCACCGGATGATTGTCCCGGAACAAAAACTGGCTTCAAATCCGTCTCCTAATCCATAGATTAGAGAGTCAAAATGTTTAGTGACATCACATCAGGTGCTACTTAGTTTATAGCCGGAGAGAAAACGAAATTATGAGTGCAGGAAAATTTTGGGTGCTAATCACTCTTTCATTGATGATCGTCGCGTTGATCATCGCGGAAGTGATCAGTGATGGCCAGGTCGTGGCGCTGACCGACGCGGTATCTGGAAATCAGGCGAAGCTAAGCCGGATGCAGCAACAGCAGGAAATTCTCCGGCAGATGGTGCAGAAACTGGCGATTGCCTCCCAAACCGATCCCGACGTGGCGGAGCTCCTCAAGAATCATGGTATCAAGGTCACTTTGAATAATCAGCCTGAGACGCCAAGTACCCCGGTCACACCGGCGACCCCACCGACGCATGCTGCCCCCGCGCCGGCGGTACCTCCCGTTGCCCAATAGGATATTGCCATGGACCCCAAGAACCCGACCCACCTGACCGATTACAATAGTCAGCCTGCCAAGCCGAAGTACGACTTCGTCAAGTTTCTGAAGGAGCCGGACGGTACCTATTCCTATTATTGGCCCCTGGTGATTGTGTTCCTAGCGTTTATCTTTCTCTTCGTCTACGAGGTCTCTTATCTTCGTTACCGGAAGCTGATTGAGACCGAGCAACTGAGCCATTTCACCGGATTGGGAAAAGCGGTCAAAGACCAGACGGAATTTGCCTTGGGCATGCAGAAAGACATGGAAATCCTGGCCCCGACTCACCCGGATGTTGACGCGATCTTGAAAGAGTATTTCCCGGATTCCCCGGTGAACGCCACTTCCAAGACGGGCACTTCCACCCCTGCCTCAAAATAGTTTACCGGAGGGTAACAGGCCTATTCCAGCCAGTCGATGTTGCCATTGGCCAGTTCATAGATGCCGCCGACGATCAGGAGTTTTTTCTCGGCGACATACTGGGTCAGGATGGGTGAAGCGTTCTTCAAATTCTCCACGTTGAGGCGAACATTTTCGTGGATCGAGTTCGCGAGCAAGTTCCCGGATTTGCCCAGCGAGGCCTCCACGGCAGGACGGATGCGTTTCACCAGGTAGGGGATGTGACCGGGGAGTTCCGCTCCGTCCTTGACGGCTTTAACGGTGGCATCCACGGCACCACATTTTTCATGGCCCAGGACGACGAGCAGGGGCGTGCCGAGAAACTTCACCGTATATTCAAAACTGGCAATGGCGTCCTCATTGGTAAAGTTACCTGCCACGCGTACGACGAAAAGATCGCCCCGACCGGAGTCAAAGGCGTACTCGGGAGCGATGCGCGAATCCGAGCAACCGAGAATTCCGGCATAGGGATTCTGGCCGCCGACAAGGGCTTCGCGCTCGGCGATGAAATCGTGGCGCTTGGCATAGCCATTAACGTAACGCTCATTCCCTTTCTTGAGTCGTTCCAAGGCCTCGTGAGGCGTGAGCACATTGGCCGGTTTGGGTATTTCACCCGCGGCGAGAGCATGGCCGGAAAACGTCAAACCAAGCCCGGCCCCGCCGAGCATTTGCAGGAATCCGCGCCGGGAAAAACCGGACGCATGTTGAACAGAAGGCTGGCCGCATTGAGTACACATATTTTTAGGAGGAAAAGAGGTTAACTCAGGAAAGTGCTGAAGAACTTAATCGCCGCATGGCGCTTTCATACAACTTAACTATAATGAGGCGAACGGTTCGAACAATGAAAGCTCAAATTCCACCCGCTTCGGACAGTAATCCCGCTTCCTGTCTGGCCGCTACCGGTAAACGGTTGCGCCTGAAACAAGCATTGCGGGTAAAGGGTTTCGGGACGATCTACCTGCGTCCCATTGCGCCCACGGATGAGCTGCTGATGGTGCAATTTCATCAGGCGCTTTCTGAAGAGACGATCTACAGCCGGTACTTTGAGCACATGACGTTGGAGACCCGTGTGCGACATGATCGCCTGGCGCGTATCTGCCTGAATTCGGAGGACTCCTTTGCCCTCGTGGCGGCGTCACTGGGAACGTCAAGGCGTCCCGCTGCCATTTTCGCCGTGGGACGCCTGAGCAGGACGGACGATCCCCTGGCCGCGGATTTTGCCTTGCTCGTGAATGATAAGTTCCAAGGGCGCGGGATTGGCTCGGCCTTGATGAAGTCCCTGATGAAGCTGGCCCGCACCTGCGGTTTTGCGCGGCTGACGGGCGAGGTGCTGGTGGCGAATCATGAGATGCTCTACGTTTGCCGCCAGTTTGGGTTTTCTCTCCATACGCTGAGTGATGACGGCTTGGTGCAGGTCAGCCTCGATCTAAAATGATGGATTCGAGTCAGGTGATGAGCCGGGATTATTTCACGCCAAAATAACAGGCGAAGACGCTGTTGCGGTGCAGGACGTCATACGCGGAGAAACCTGTGGATTTGAGGAGATCGAGCTGGAACGGCAAGGAGCGGGGGGAATCTTCCCGGTCGATATAATCAAAGACCTTCGTGCGATAGCCCGGGCCTCCGACGGTTTCCAGATACTGGCCGTAGCGTTCCCACATCACGTCCTGGGCATCTGGAACATCGAAGTAGGCCAGGTCGGCGACATAGATTCGGCCTCCCGGCTTCAGCCAGGCATGAAAGCGGCGAAAGGCGGAGATCCAATCGTCATCATCACGCAAGTGGTGGAGGACAGCACCGGCGAGGATGCAATCGAACGAGTTTTCCTGGAACGGAAGAGTCCGCAGGTCGGATTGATGCGTCGCCACGGAAGCTGCCCCGGCGGCGCGGACGCGTTGCTCGGCACGATCCAACATCGGACGGCTCAAATCGACGAGATGACAGTGAAGCTGGTTGACTTCGTGAAGGACGCGCAGCGTAAAATTGCCCGCACCACAGCCGAGATCGAGAACGGTGCCGTGTGGCTTCAAATAGCGTCTGCAGGTGTGGGCAACGAGATCGAGCACGAGAGGCGCATCGATGGTTGCCTGCTGGCCGGTTTCCAGATTGCTGAAGCGCTCGACGTCATGATCGAAGCGGGCGCGGATTTCATCGAGGGTCGATTTCTTCGCGAGGGGTGTGTTCATGTTTTTCCTTTTTTGAATCCGATGGCGGCGAACCAGGCTTGCGCGAAGAGGGCTTCCATCTCTTCTTACTAGCGAAAAATGATTTGATACGGAATTGCTATGATCACATCATGGTATTACGCTTTAAGCATGAACCGGGCGGACGTTAAAGAATTGGAATGTTTTGTGGCGGTGGCTGAGCATCTCCACTTTTCCAAGGCGGCCCGTCAGCTCCATTTGTCCCAGCCTCCGCTGACCCGGCATGTGCAGTCCCTTGAGGAAAAGCTCGGAACCCGTCTTTTCACGCGCAATACCCATGCCGTGTCGCTGACGGAAACGGGTCTCCTTTACCTTGAGGATGCCCGGGCGATCTTGCGTCATCTCGACCGGGCCGCAGAGACAATCCGGCGTGCTGCTCACGGAGAAACGGGACGACTGCGCCTGGCTTTTATCGGAGCCTTGCTGGATGAGAAGCTAGTCCGGTTGATTCAACGCTTTCGTGAAAAGCATCCCACGTATCAGATTGATGTAGCTGACTTGTCTCCTTCTGCCCAAATGGCAGCTCTTCAATCGGGAGAACTTGATGGAGGGTTTATCGGAGCACGTCCGGTGAAGAAGGTCAAAGGCGTGACTTTTTTGACCTGGAACCGCGAGCCGCTGGTTCTGGCGCTGCCGGAAAAGCATCCTCTGGCCAAGGCGAGCTTGCTCCGGTGGGCCGATTTGAGTGGATTGTCCTGGGTGATGGTTTCCCGCCAGGCTGCCCCGGCTTTTCGCCGGCAGTTTTCGGAGTTGATTGAGAAACATCAGATCAGCGCCCGGATTGTCCAGGAGTCGGATCGTGTCCCGGCGATCCTGACCATGGTGGCGGTGGGTAGCGGGCTCACGATTGTCCCCCGGGGGGTCGAGCATCTGATTCGGGCGGGCATCGTTTTTAGAAAGCTCCCGCCTCCCCAGCCGATCCTCGAACATGCCTTTGCCTATCAGTCACGCGCGATCACTGACGTGATGAAAAATTTCCTCGGCTTGTTGCAGAAAATTTGAGGATGCGGCACCGGGTTGATTTGGTCACGAACTGGGGCAAAATAGGGAATGAAAATCGTCTCGCTTGCTTCCGTGCCGGAGCAACAGGTCGCCTCACCCCATGGCAAATATCGTCTCGTCCGGCAATCGATCTCCCAGGCCTTGGGTGGAACCAAGGATGTGGGCTCGTGGGGAGGCGGGCATCCGTTCGATGTTGAGCAGGTTCGACTGGCGCCCGCCTCGGCTAATTTTCCCTTTCACGCGCACGCGGCCCAAACGGAGATGTTCCTTTTCCTCAGTGGTCATGGGGAAGTTCGCGGCCCCGACGAAACGGCTCTCGTAACTGCTGGAGATTCCGTTATTTTCCATCCGGGCGAGGCGCACCAGATTCGTAATACCGGCGAGAACGAGCTGGTCTATCTGGTCATCGCCGATCACGCCCGGGCCGATGTCGTCAGCTATCCGGACAGCCCAGGCAAGCTGGCCATCAAGCCGAATCTTCGATGCTTCACCATGAACGAAGCCAGTTACTATGAACCGGGCGACTGACCGTTAGCGATTGACCAAACCGGCAAATGCTTTCCGCTCCGCCCACAAGAGAAAAAGGGCCAGCAGGCAAATGACGATGAGGACGGGGTCAACCAGGCCTTCGCCCTTGGCGATGAAAATGTGAAAGGCGAGAATGTTGATGATGATCGGCCCCAGGACCAGTAATCCCAAGTTGCGCGTCAGCGGCACGGCCACGAGGCAACCTCCCACGATTTCAAAAATCTTCACGAAGGTGAGATAGCCGGTGGGCACAAAAGCGCCCATGAACAGGGCGGGCGGGGTGCCTACGGGCGGTGGCGGGGGCATCGGAACCAGTTTCAAGAGAAACATCAACGAGAAGGCGACGAAGACAAAACCGAGGAGTCTCCCGGCGATATTGGCGGCGATTTTCATAGTAAGCAGGTGATTCTGAATTAGCGCGTGATGGTGATGGTTTCGGTGACGGATTTTAGATTGGCGAGCCCTTGCTCAAACTGGGCTCCCACCATTTGATCGCAATTTATAAAGAGGCCGACGGCCTTGGCGAGGAAATGATTGGTGCCAGACATGGTCCAGGTCACCACCGTGGAGTCGCCAACCGGCATGAATTCGAATTCCGAGAGATTAGTCGCCTGAAAGGGTTTGATGAACTCCAACTGGATGCGAACCAATTCCGGGGGACGGCTCTCGATCAGGGTCATCTTCCCTTCGCCGACCTTGGCATTCCCTTTCCATTGAAAAGTCGCGCCGATGCCCGCGGTGATTTCACCGAAGACGTTTTCAGCATTCGGGTCAAGCCGCGCCCAAGGCGACCAGGACTGCCAGTTGTGGAAATTATTCACCTGGGCAAACACGACCGGGGCGGGGGCGGGGAGAGTGGCCATGCGCGTAATGCGAAAATCCGAAGGCTGCATCGCCACGACGACGAGCAGAACCACCACGATGGCGGCGAGGGCGATGAGGATTTCAATCATGCACGGTTTCCTTCCGGAAAATCTATCTCGATCTTGCCGCACGAGTCACGGTTTTAACTTTATGGGGGGAGTGGTTGAAGGGGAGAAATTCGCGCTTGGCTGGGAACGGGGTAGATTAGGGGGTAACATGATTCCGTTTTCGATTCTCGATCTCTCCCCCATCGCGCAGGGTGCCACCCCGGGCGAAGCCTTGCGCCGTTCGCTCGACCTTGCCCAACATGCGGAAAAGTGGGGCTACCGCCGCTATTGGCTGGCGGAGCACCACAACATGACCGGCATCGCCAGCGCCGCGACGGCTGTGGTCATCGGTTACGTGGCCGGGGGAACGAAAACGATCCGGGTGGGATCGGGTGGCATCATGCTGCCGAATCACTCACCCCTGGTGATCGCGGAACAATTTGGGACGCTCGCCTCCCTTTATCCTGATCGCATCGATCTCGGACTCGGTCGCGCGCCGGGTACGGATCAGGCCACGGCGCGGGCGTTGCGTCGTGAGCTGGCGGGGGGCGCGGATCATTTCCCGCAGGATGTCCAGGAACTCCAGGCTTATCTGGCGCCTCTGCATCCCGGACAAAAAATCCAGGCGGTGCCGGGAACCGGAACAGAGGTGCCCATCTGGTTGCTCGGTTCCAGCCTCTACAGTGCGCAACTCGCCGCGGCCCTCGGCTTGCCCTTCGCTTTTGCCTCCCACTTCGCGCCGACCGATTTGATGCAGGCCTTGCAAATCTATCGCAGCACGTTTCGCCCCAGTCCCCAGTTGGAGCAACCTTACGCCATGGTGCTGGCGAACGTTTTCGCCGCCGATACCGACGAGGAAGCGCGACGCCAGTTCACCTCTGTGCAACAGGCTTTTCTGAATCTCCGGCGTGGTTCACCCGGCCCGGTGCCCGCGCCGATCGATGACATCGCGGAATACGCTTCCAGTTTCGAGCTGGCCCAAATCGGCCAGGCGCTCGCTTATTCCGCCGTCGGTTCCGCCGAAACCGTGGAGCAGGAACTCCGCGCCATTCTGGAAGAAACCGAGCCGGACGAACTCATGGTGGCCGGACATTTTCACGACCACTCCGCGCGCCTCCGTTCCTTCGAATTGACCGCACAAATACGGGCTCGATTGAGCGAGCAGGCACTGGTGTTTTCTAAATAAACAGGGACGGCGCGGGGAGATTTAACTACGCCGGGCTTTAAAGACCGGTCATTTTTTCGAGCTTTTCCGGGTAGCGATCCCCTTGCACGGCGATCTTGGATGCCGCGCTTTCAATCCCGGCGAGATCATCCGCGGTTAGTTCCACCGAAACGGCTCCGAGGTTTTCTTCCAGGCGATTCAGCTTGGTCGTGCCGGGAATCGGAACGATCCACGGTTTCTGGGCCAGCAACCACGCGAGCGCGATCTGGGCGGAAGTCGCCTTTTTCTTTTCGGCGATGGTGCCAAGCAGATCAATCAAGGCCTGATTCGCCTTGAGCGCTTCCGGCGCAAAGCGCGGCAGGGTGCTCCGGAAATCGGAGTTGGTGAAGGTGGCTGTCTCATCGATTTTTCCGGTGAGAAAGCCTTTACCCAGCGGGCTGTAGGGAACGAAGCCAATGCCGAGTTCCTCAAGCAGGGGCAGAATCTCCGCCTCGGGCCGACGCCACCAGAGGGAATACTCGCTTTGCAGGGCGGTGACTGGCTGGACCGCGTGGGCGCGACGGATGGTCTGGGCTCCCGCTTCGGACAGGCCGAAGTGCTTCACCTTGCCTTGCTGGATCAGCTCCTTCACGGCACCCGCCACGTCTTCAATCGGCACCTTCGGATCGACCCGGTGCTGATAAAGCAGATCGATGACCCCGACCTTGAGCCGCTTGAGCGAGCTCTCGACGGCTTCCTTGATGTGCTCCGGCCGGCTATTCAAACCCGCTGCACATGGACGGTTATCGCTGCCACTTAGGTCAAAACCAAATTTGGTGGCGATCACGAGATGTTCGGGGAGATCCGCGAGCGCTTCCCCGACCAGTTCTTCATTGATGTAGGGGCCATAGACTTCCGCCGTATCAAAGAAGGTGACACCACGATCAACGGCTGCCCGCAAGAGGGAGGTCATTTCTTTTTTATCTTTGGGCGGTCCATAGGAAAAGCTCATGCCCATGCAGCCGAGCCCCATCGCCGAGACTTCCAGGTCACTGTTTCCAAGTTTACGTTTTTGCATTTTGATCCTTTCTTTGGTTTAGAATGACTTTCGATCAGGCGGTGTATTGGTCATCGCTGACCTTTTCCAGCCACTCCACGACTTTTCCGTCGAGCTGTTCCTGGGTAGCGATATGGGTCAACGCGGTGGTTGGTGCCGCGCCATGCCGGTGCTTCTCGCCCGGTGAAAACCAGACGATGTCCCCGGGCCGGATTTCCTCGATCGGGCCGCCTTCGCGTTGCGCCCGACCGCAACCCGCAGTGACGATGAGCGTTTGCCCCAGCGGATGCGTATGCCATGCGGTTCGAGCGCCGGGTTCAAATGTCACCGTTGCGGCGGCGGCGCGGCGCGAATCGTTGGGTTGAAACAGGGGATCGATTCGCACCGTGCCGGTAAACCAATCGGAGGGTCCTTTGACGGAAGCTTGTGAGCCATTTCTGATAATTTCCATGCAAGCAGCCTACGCTACCGGTGAGCGGTTGTCGCACGGGCCCTTGCTTCACCTGTTGTGAGTTTGCTCAAAAACCGCGACTGGGCCAGGGCCCGCCGTGCAACCGGTCACCGCTGCTGGCGGTAATCGCTGGGGGACAGGCCGGTTTCCCGGCGGAAAAGCTGGGCGAAATGACTTGGGTTGGCATAACCCACCTCAAGAGCGACGGAGATGATGGTCATCTTGCTCTCCCGAAGCAGCCGTTTCGCCGCATCCATTCGCAACGTCATGTGATAGCGGGATGGTGAAACGCCCAGCGCACTCTTGAAGAGACGATTGAAATAAAATTTGCTCAGGCCCGCCTGGGCAGCCAGTCGATCCAAGTTGAACTCCTCGGCGATGTGCTCTGCCATCCACTCCATCAACTGGTGAAGCTTGTAGCCCGGCAAGGAAGGGCTGCCGCTCGGAGATTCCTTCAGCGTCTCGGCGTAATTTCGAGCCAGATGGATGGCGATGGCCTGGGCGATGCCTTGCAGGAAAAGCGGACTCGCCCTCCGGCGCATCAACTCCGCGTGAACACGCTCCATCAGCGAACTCAGGGCGACGTCAGTGAAAGCGGAAATATCCCGCAGCCGGGCATGATCCGCCTTTGCGCCGAAAACCTCCTTCATCGCCCGCTGAAGTAATGGGAGTTCGATGAAGACGGTCATCGATTGAAAAGGCTCGGAACTCACCGCCTTCCAACGGCAATCATACGGCGCGCCACCCGAGGTGAGAAAAAAAGAACCTTTCTTCAGCCGGTGCGAGACCCAGGGGCGTTTCCCCTCCCGCTCCTGAAAATCGACCTCCCCGGAGACGGTCCAGGCAAGGAACGGTTCGCTAACCGAAGGAAGGTGCAGCGTGTCCACGGCCGGGGGAAGGGAGACAAGCCACGCCTTGATCTCGCGCCAGGCCTTGCTCCGCCCCGCACGCAAACATTTCCCGCCGACATACCGCTCAAAGGCCTCCGCAGAAGTTGTTTCGGGAACCTGCATCAGGACAAGTATCGCTCAAGACGCCTGCTAGAGCGAGACTGATGGACAAACGAACCTGAACGTACTCGTTATTACGGACACTGGTCAGTGCCTGATACAATACAGGTAAGATGATTTGAGAGGATTAAGACTTTCATCAAAAATGCACGCGGGGAGACTCGAGCCGCCATGGCTGAAAAGCTTTCCAACCCGTGGAATCGGTCACACTAGTTGAGATCATTGAAGGTTCCATGGCCGCTTCCCCTAGTGGAAACGGCAAGACCTTCGTCCAGAAATAGCGTCAATGACAAAAGCCTACGCGAACGCGTCCTTTAATGCGGCGAGGGGATTTTTTCCCAACGGGAATCGTACTGGCGAATGAGAGACATCACTTCTTCGTTTGTCATGCCGTAGGTTTCTTTCAGAAGGACCGCGCGATAGCTCGGATTGAGGGTGCCGTTGCCATACAGATCGGCAAACTTGCGGCCGGACCACGATAGGGAGGTGGTATAGGCGAGGGCGAAAAGTCCCGTTACGGCGAACCATGTGCACAGGATCATTCCCGCTACCTGACGGCCTCGTCCCCGAGTGCCGTTGAAGAACGGGACGGCGGCAAATCCTAGAATGAGTGGGAGAATCGGTAGCCAGAACCTGGCATCAAAATAGGGCCACAGGAAAATCATTCCGCAGTAGCTGAGTAGTGTGACTTCAACCGTGCTGAAGTCTTGTCGCCGGAGCCAAAGGCCTCTCCCCAGCAAAACCAGAACAAACAATCCTGCCAACGCGTAGCCTGCCTTCGGCAAAAAGTGGGCCTTTTCCCAGGGAAGATTTAGGCCGACTTCTCCCAGTTCGAAGATATGGGCGACCAAATTCTTCAGCAATCGCACAACCACGGAGTCCTGGAAAAAGATGCCCATCATTTCTGAAAAATAAAGGGTTTGGGAGAGAAGCAATCCGCAGAACAGGGCCATCGACAACAAGGCCGCAACCCAACCCCACACGCGAACCGGTTTCTTAACCCATAACACCTTGAAGCTGGATAGCCAGGGTACGCACAAACCCCAAGCAAGAGCAGGTATAAGCGCCACTCCGGCAGTACGGACGGAGATAGCCTCTAGAGTTGTGGCTACCGCCAGTGCGAACCACGGCCAACTGGTTTTTTCCGGGTCTTTCGAAGCCCGCGCCGTCAGAAGAATGGCGAGCATAAGCAACCCCATGAAAACCACGTCGCTGATCGGAATGGTAACGTGTTTGATCAACACGTAGGAGAGCATGACCATGCAGCAAAGGCCAAGGGCGGACGCGGGATTCAGGTTAAGCGTGTGGAGATAGATGAGGTAGCAGGAGGCAAGTGCAATGCCCAGGAAGGCGCAGTTCAAAAGAATCAGAGAGGCGGAGCTGGCGATGCCCAAAAGATTTAACATCGCCACCAGAGCAGGGTAGCCGGGTGGGAAATGCGTTTGCATGCCATGATAGAGAAAGCCGTGTCCCTCGGCCACGGAGTTGCCAATGCCTAACAAAATAATTGAATCGGTGTTTAACCGGAGCGGGCTCGGCAGCTGCAGCAAGTAGATGACCGCCAGCAGGATCGCGGCTATCTGAGCCAAACTCCATGGCTTGATCAGGACAGATAAGGAGGTTGGTTTTGTTGAAGCCACTTAGTCTAAGGAGAAGGATGGGCTGGAGCGGATTTTGGGCTAGCGTACGCTCAATGGCTCATCGCGGCAAGCCGCCAAGGGACTGGTAGTGTCCTACTTTGAATCAGGAAACTACCAAATTCAGAGAAACGGGAATTCCCGTGGCCTCAGGCGATAAGTTTCTTTGCCCTCGATAGGGCATCATCAAGATGAGCTACGATATTCTCACGGCCCAATTGATCGAGAAACCCGGCATTCTCCATCAGCACATAAGGCTGAGTATGCGGACCGCTGAGGATGAGGATAATCCCACGCTTGTGGAGTTTCCGGTAAAGATGCTCCAGAGTGTTGAGTGCGGTTGAATCCATGGCGATAACCTTTTGCATGCGCAGAATCAGCACTTTCGGCTCCTGACGGCTGTGGAGCAGAATGTTTTCCAGCTTCTCGGCGGCACCGAACATCAACGCCCCGAAGACGCTAAAGACCAGAATTTCTGGAGGAATATTCTTTCCGCGCAGGGAATGGTGATCGCCTTCCATGTCGGATTCTTCATCAACGAGCGAAACCTTGGTGGTCTCGGCGATCCGCCGAATGAAGAGGAAGGAGGCGAGTACCATCCCGATCTCAACCGCCACGGTCAAATCGAACACCACCGTGAGGCCGAAAGTGGTCAGGAAAACAGCGACATCGCTCAGGGGATATTTGCCCAGCATCCTGAATTCCTGCCATTCCCCCATATTGAAAGCCACGAGGATCAGAACGGCACTCAGGGTGGCCAGCGGTATAAATTTGGCCAGTGGAGCTGCGATGAGAATAATCAGCAGCAGGGTAAGCGCATGAATGATACCCGCCACGGGCGATTCGGCTCCACTTCGGATATTGGTAGCCGTACGGGCGATGGCCCCAGTTGCCGGGATGCCGCCAAAAAAAGGACAGGCGATATTAGCGATGCCCTGAGCCACCAGTTCCTGATTGGAATCGTGCCGGTCATCGATCATGCCATCGGCCACTACAGCGGAGAGAAGAGATTCGATGGCAGCCAGAAGGGCAATCGTCGTGGCCGGACGGACAAGATCTCCGATATGGCTCCAGGTCACCTCGGGGACATGGAAGGGAGGCAAACCCTGTGGAATTTCGCCAAACCGGCTACCGATGGTTTCAACGGGCAAATGAAACAGGGTTACCACCAGCGTGCCCAGGATGACTGCCACGATGGAACCCGGCACGGCCTTGCGCCATGCCACCGGCCAGAGGAGAATCAGCAGCAGGGAGCAGGACGCCACCCCTACCGTAACGGGACTCAAGGTCGGAAAACTGTGGAAAATCGACTCCATCTTGGCCACAAACTCGGAAGGAACCTGTTCGATTTTAAGGCCGAAGAAATCCTTGATTTGCGTGGTGAAAATCAGGACCGCGATCCCGTTGGTGAACCCCAGAGTAACCGGTAGCGGGATGAATTTGATCACGGAACCCAGCCGCGACACTCCCATGATGACCAGAATGACCCCAGCCATGACGGTGCAGATGAGCAGATTGGCCAAGCCGTATTGAGCAATGATGCCGTAAACGATGACAATGAAAGCCCCGGTCGGGCCCCCAATCTGAACCCGTGAACCGCCCAAGGCGGAAATGATGAAACCAGCGATGACCGCCGTGAAAATGCCAGCCTGAGGCGTCACTCCAGAGGCGATGCCGAAGGCCATGGCCAAAGGCAGTGCCACGATTCCCACCGTGATGCCCGCCGCCAAATCGGAAAGGAACTTCCGCTTGCTGTAATCCTTCAGGCTATCGAGCAGCTTGGGATGAAAGGAGATCGCAGGAAACGAGACCATTATCGAGTGCGGGCCTCCATCCGGCGGACTTCATCCAGATCAGCCTTGGCCTCGCGAAGGTGTCTTTGGAAATAACCACGCAAGCTCTCGAGGATTTCCCCCAAGGCCCGATCGCGCAGGGAATAGAAAACCTGATTGCCCTGCTTGCGGGCGATGACGATCCGTTTTGACCTCAGGACCGCCAGATGCTGGGAGGCATTGGCCTGTTCCAGCTCGAGTAGTTGGATGAGTTGGCCTGCGGAGAGTTCCTGGCGACTCAACTCCTCGGCGATGGCGATCCGGGTCGGATGGCCCAGGGCCTGAAAGATATCGGCTTTGAAGCGACGCAAGGCATCGGACTGAGGCATGGCTAAACAATGTACGAATAATCGAATATATGCAAGTGACGGCATCGCACTTCAACCCACTCCACTATAAAGGAACGATTAAATGAAGAAGCCCGCCTGCCCCATTTGCGAGATGACGGATGTATTTGCTTTGACGCTGACTTGAAGCATCCAGGCAATGTCCCTTTAGGGCAGTAGATTTTCACGCATGCCATCGGACTTGGAAGGCAGGCACCTAGCGCCAAAAAGCTTGGCCACTGATTTTGCACGGGCTAGACACGGCTAGTCCAAGCCTATCTGGATTTTTGCTTTTGTAACTTCCCTGTTTCCAGAGGGAAGGAGATTGATGCCGAAGGGTTTCAGTCTCCCGGAGAGGTAGTGCACTCGGGGAGACTCGAACTCCCATGGGTTACCCCACACGCACCTCAAGCGTGCGCGTCTGCCATTTCGCCACGAGTGCAGGGAGGGGAAGCATACGTGTCCGGGAGA
>CAIPBM010000150.1 GCA_903863295.1 uncultured Verrucomicrobiota bacterium
GGGGACGTGTTATACTCCAGGTTCTGCGTGGTGCTGAGGTAATTGCCATTGCTGACCGGAAGCCATGTGTACGAGCCATTGGTCACGTAGCCGGGATTAAATTGGGGGAGGTGCAAATGCTGGTAGTGGGTGCCGATCAAAAGCTTTGCGGCCTGCAAGAGGCGCTCCCTTTGCCAGGTATCCAGGCTGACTCCATTAATGGGCGATTTAAGGGCGACGTTATAAACGCCCTGGCCGCGATCATAATTCAAGACGTGATCCGTAATATTGGGGTTGGCCGAGGAGGAAGAGGAGTAGAGTTGTGGAAGCAACGGGCCGTAGGGAAATTTGCTTAGACTGACTTTATACCAATTGCCATAAGTCGGCGTGGACTGGGCGGTGACCTGTGAAGCCCGGCTGCTGAAATCGGAGGTCCAAACCCCGATCTGTGGATCAAGGGAGATCACAAATGGGGAGGTATAGGTGGCAGCATGGAGAGAAGCCGCCACAGACAGAACGATTGCAGCCGCAATGGTAAATAGCTTCATATTGTTTAAAATGTTGTACGAAAAAACCATTTCGTCCAAGTAATTTCGGGTGACATTTGCATTGCAATTAACCAATCGATAATTCGCATGGGCGCCCCCTCGTCCCATCGCGAAATGCCCGCCTCGGATGCCCGGGAAAAAATGCCGGAGAGTTATTTTCAGAGGAGAAATGGGTCAAACGAGCTTACTGGCATCGTCCATGCCTATTAGATTATTATGAATTTCACACACCGAATCGCACGATTCCTAATGGTTGCGGTATTGGCCCTGTCGACCACTTCGGCCTTTGCTGCCGTCTATGTTTCCGTCGGGATTGCTCCACCTCCCCTCCCAGAATACGACCAGCCCGCCTGCCCGGATGATGGCTATATCTGGACTCCCGGTTACTGGGCTTATGGTGATTATGGCTATTACTGGGTGCCTGGAACCTGGGTGCAGCCCCCGCAGATTGGCGTGGTCTGGACTCCCTGCTACTGGGGCTGGAGCGGGAACGAGTATGTCTTTCACTCCGGCTATTGGGGTTCCCAGTGCGGCTTCTATGGCGGCGTCAATTATGGCTATGGTTACAATGGCAATGGTTATGGGGGAGGCCGTTGGGAAGGGCGCCATTTCGCCTATAACAGCGCGGTGAATAACATTAACACGACCAATATCCATAACACTTATGTGGATCGGACTGTGATTAATTACAACAACCGCAATGTGAGCTACAATGGCGGCAATGGGGGCGTTAATGCCCGACCGACGCCTACCCAACAGCAATTCGCCAACCAGCGACATATCCCGGCTACCTCCACGCAACAGGCCCACATTCGTGCCGCCGCCCAAGACCGGGGCCAGCTCGCCTCCGTCAACGGCGGAAGGCCCAAGACGCTGGCCGCTCCGAAGCCGACCGCTTACCAGGCGATTGCCCAGCAGCATGCGAAAACACAGCCCCTGACGAATTCGGAACGGGTGAATGCGAACAAAACGGCCAGCGCCAATCATGAGGCGCTACCCCAATCGAATCACCCAGCCGCGCAAGCCAATGGGCAAAATCCGAATGGCCCGTCTCACACAACTAATCCATCCGTTCAGAATCACCAACAACAGGCCGTCTCCCAGTCAAATACTTCCGTGAAGCCGCAGCAACATAACGGGAGTAACCAGCAGCATCAGGCGGTCTCGGTGCCCAATCATTCTTCGGCCCCCTCAGCAGTCCACCCCCAAGCGCAACACTCGCAACCTGCGGTACAGTCCCATTCCCAGCAGGCTAATCACGCTCCCCAGCAGGCCACACACACACAAGCGCCTGCACATGCGCCTAACCCATCGCATGCGTCCAGCCAGGGACATCCCTCTGCCCAGCATTCCGGCGGGCAAGACAAGGGTGATGGACATCCGCAGGGACATTAACCCCGCTTTTGAATCAAGCCCATGCCTTCAAGTGGAGGCGTGGGCTTTCTTGTGCTACTGCACGAGTTCAGACGAAACCCCAACGAAGCCAACTAACTGGCCTTGATCATGAACCGGACGGATCATGAGAGAAGCACCGTACCCCTCCCCGTCTTTCTTGTAATTGAGAATCTCGCCGTCCCAAGGTTGACCGGCGCGAATCGCCTGCCGCAATCTGATTATGGTTTCCGGATCCGTGCGTGGACCTTGCAAAATCGGTCCCGGTTTTTTTCCGATGACTTCTCTCAGCGTGTATCCACAAAGATTGGTGAAGCCGATATTCACCCACATGATCTCTCCGCTGCGATTTGTTACAATTACGGCTTCCGGGACATGCACCGCGAGGAGGAAGAGGCAATCAAAAATCGAACTCGTTTCCGGTTTAACAGGAGCAGGGGCAGCCTGGAGGATTTTTTCCAGACGTACCTTTCGGGACTGCCGGATAATTCTGCTGGTGTTGGTGTGACCTTCCATGAAGCCTCGTTCTCAAAAAATTTTATGAGACCCTATTAATTTATCCTCCTAAAAGCAAGTTTTTATCAATCTTTTTATTGCTGTTAAAATGAGAATTTAGGCGAGTTGCTTTCAAAGTGCATCCGTTCTCCCGAGACGGGATGGAGAAAGGAAAGCTTCCAGGCATGTAAACTCAAGGGAGGGTCGTCGGTACCAAGAGTTTGAGTCGCTTCAGTTGGACGATCCTCGCGATACACCGGATCGCCCACAACCGGAAAACCGAGATGCCAGAGGTGAAGACGTATCTGATTGGTACGCCCAGTCAAAAGACGGGCCTGAAGTAGCGCGGTTCCATCAGGCTTCCTTTCCACGACTTCAAATTCAGTCCGCGCCGGAAGACCCGCCTCAGGATCGATTTCCCGTAGACCGATTTCGCGCGGCTCTTCACTAATCGGAGCCTCACAGATCTGCCGATCCCATGTCGGATGGCCAGTGACCTTCACTAGATAAATTTTATGTACATCTCCCCGCGCAAATTGCGGCTGGAGAATGCCGGCAAAATGTCGCGTCCGCGCGCAGACGATGAGCCCTGTGGTGTTCGCATCGAGTCGGTGAGCCGCGCGTGGCTTTTGCGGATGATAGACTTCCTGCAAAATAAATTGCAGCGTGTTGCGATTGAAACGTCCGCTCGGATGAACCGGCAAAGGTGCCGGTTTTTCCAGGACCAGAATCGCCTCATCCTCATGGATGATGCGGATATCCGGGTTGACGTCAGGTTCAACAATGCCAGGTTGCAAAAGGAAGTAGCGCTCCCCCACTTTTACCGGATGGTCTACTGAAACGGGTGCGTTTTGCCGATCCAGCAAACGCCCGGCCTGGCAAAGTTGCTCCCACTCCTCGCGCGGGACATGTTTGAAAATGCCGCTGAGAAAATCGAGCAACGCGGCACCATTCCAATCGGGTGAGACGATGACCGGCTTGCGGTTATCGTACGGACTGGAGCCCGGTAGTGGCGCGGTCACGCGACGGATTTGTTCATGACGTTGCCGTATGGTCTCCGCCATTTTCTGCGCGGAGGTGGCAAAGCAGTAAGGACATGTTTTCCCGGCGACGTACCGCTCGTCTTGCTGGTCCTCCTCCGTCAGCGGCGTCAGGCACCCATAGCACTGCGCACTCTCCGTCTCGCGCAAGGCCGGGTCAACGCCGACACGTTGGTCAAAGACAAAGCATTCGCCATCGTAATGACTGCCGCCACATTCCTCGAAATATTTGAGAATGCCGCCATCAAGCTGGAAAATATCGAGGAAACCCTCGCGCTCCATGTAGGGCCCGGCCTTTTCGCAGCGAATCCCCCCGGTACAGAACATCACGATCGGCTGCTGCTTCATCTCCGCCGGGAGCTTCTGCACGGCTTCCGGGAAATGTCGAAAATGATCAAGCCCCAGCGTCTTCGCGCCGCGAAAGGTGCCAAGCTTCACCTCGTAGTCGTTACGTGTATCGAGCAGCGTGACCGGCTTTCCCTCGTCGAGCCATTGCTTCAGCGTCTGTGCAGCAATTTTGCGGGAGGTTTTCTTTTCCGGATGGATCCCCTGCACGCCGAAAGCGATGATTTCTTTTTTAATCCGTACCAGCATGCGGTTGAACGGCTGGTGGTCGCTGATGCTGATTTTCGGCGTCAAATCTTCCAGTCCCGGAATGGCCCGCAACTCAGCCAGGAGCAAATCAATCTCCGCGGCGCCACCGGCGACGAAGAGATTGATGCCCTCTGTACTGATCAAAATGGTACCCTTTAATTTCCAGGCCCGGCACTTCTCCATCAGGCGGGCCCGTAATTCTTTGAGACCGCCCAGCGCGGCGAACCGGTAGGCGGCAATATTGGTGATCGAGGCCATGGGTAAGCAACTGATGATAGCGTTCCCTCCCGGGCTGTCCCAACAAAATTCCATACAGGAGGATACATCTGCGAAGGTCGTCAGCCCGAAATATGGGTCATCCTGAGCTCGTCGAAGGATCAGCCCCCCTGAGACATCCAGATATCTGGAAATCGTGTGAATCAAACAGTCTCGGCGTCAATCCTTAATCGAACGTCCGGCTATCCACGCACACTTTTCCGGAAGCTGATCCTTCGACAAGCTCAGGATGACGGACTTCTAAAAACGGATTTTTGCTGCGGTTTCCGAGTGTATCACTCCCTATTCTCTGAATTCCATGAGTTGATCAAATTTCATCAAATAGCTATTGAGCTATTTGACATGTAAGAAACAAAGATTAGGTTTTCGCTATGATTAATCGCCGCGTTAGCTTTTCCGGCCGCGTTGCCTCGCATCGCGGGTTCACCCTGGTGGAACTCCTCGTGGTTATCGCCATCATATCAATCCTCATTTCCGTGCTCGTTCCCTCTGCCTGGAGCGCCCTGAAAACGGCCAAGCAGTCTGCCGCGACGCAGAGCTCCCATAGCATCGGTCAGATGATGACCCAGTATGCGCTCGACCAAGGACAGTACCCGGATGGCAACACCTCGACAGCGGCCTTTATGCAGCTTCTCTCAAAGGGCTACCTCACCTCGGCCAATATCTTTTATCTGCCGGGCGGACAACAAACGAAGTTTACGGGGCTCTCACCCGCCACCAACCTGACCTCCGCGAACGTTTCCTGGGATATCATGGGGGTGAACGGCACAGGCGCGAGTTCCGGCCCCGTGGGTCTCTCCGCTAGTGCGCCTGCCGAATTGCCTCTGGTCTTTAGCACCGGTGGCACCGTGACGGTTCCGCAGCAGGCGGGCCCCGGCTCCGCGACGTGCACCGCCACAGGCCCTCTGGGCACCGATGGACTCGCCGTGACCTACAAGGACAATCACTCGGCCTTCGCCAAGATCAATTCGCCCAGCGGCACCTACATCATCAACGATTTTATCGACGCGTCGTTTGATCCCCAGGGTCAATCCTACGTCCAACGGAAACCTTAGGTTTCACCGGTTGATCTCAAAAACACCTAGGCCTGAGCCGGTTTGTACTGTAGCTCCTTCTGCCGTTTGTTGATCTGTGCATTCATTTTCTGGAGCTTATCGGGAAGTGTCAACTTTGCCGTAGGGGCCGGGAGAATTTGATAAGTGGAGGTCTCGTAAGGTTTAACGTACGAGACCGGAAAACGAGTCTCCGCGTCAATATAGGCGACGGCGTCAGCCTCATAGGCTTTTACATCGAAGGGCTTCCCAGCAGCGACGGCGGCTTGCTTCAGTTGGTCGATTCCTGCTGGCGGCAATGTCATGACCTTGCCAGTGAAGACCAAACACTTACGCCCTCCCATCAGCTTGATGCCGGTATAATTTGAAGCCGAGATCCAGCTTAATTCCGGGAACAGGGCCTTGCCAAAAGAGATGTATCGGGCGGAGCCATGCGCGTTGTCATGATCCAGCCAAATAGGCACATCCCACCCCGGCTCCTGGATGAACTGGATCTTACCCACGCACCAGCGATCCGACTTGCCGCGGGCATCCGTGGTCACCATGTGAAGCGTGTCGCCGGTCCGGGTTATTTCAATAATAGTGGGCGGCTCCGCCGGGGCATTGGCGGGGGCCGGAGCTCCATTCCCCGAAGCGGTGTTATTGCCAGGGGTCGTGGTGACAATCCAATGCGCGAAATCAGTCTCGGCCAGGAGCGGCCCTGGCGGCAGTGGCGGCGCGACATCGGTGGCTTGAGCCCGGAGCAAAACCGGACAAAGGCAAACCGCCGCAATAAGGAGTAAAAGCTTCATTCTTTGGCGACCTCAATTTGTTTATCAATGATCTGACCTGTAAGTCGATCAATGGCAAGATGGATCCAGTACCGTTGCTCCCCTTCCACAGCAAATTGGTCAAAGGAAGCAGCCGTGCCAGGATAACGCCCCGTCTGAGCGACAACGTCAATCATGAGATTCCAAACCCGGGTCTGCCCGGCTGCAGACAAAGCACGAACGGCTGATTCCCGCATGCGTTGGATTTTAGGCGAGGAAGTATCGGCAAAAGCGGCGCCCAAAAGTGCGTCACCACTAAATCCACTGTAGGATTTGCTGCCGTCATAATTGTTGGAATCGCCAGAAGGGTTGACCTTGGAGATGTAGCGCCCGACAAGTTCACTGATGTTCCGCAGGGGTCCTTGCCCGGAGGTAGGATTAGTGCTTAGAGTACGGGTAGTAAGAGCTTTGGCGATTTTGTAGGCCTCGACCGTAGTGGATCCGGTTGTAGATCCGGTCATTGAGGCGATAGCCCAAGAGGGAGGTGAACTATAGTTGTTTTGTTCGTCCTTATAGGCACCCGCCAAAATGGCCTGCAGTACTGGAATCTGCTGGGTGTTCAAGTTCACCTTGCCAGCGATGAGACCATTAATGTCGTTCGTGTCGGCTACGGTGAAGAGATCGAGGAGGGCGCTATCGCCGCTTTCGGGGGTGAAAAAATCGATGTTCTTCCAAGGAGTTCCGGAAAAAACATAGCCGAGTTCAGCAACCGCCTTGAAGGGACGGTTGAGGATGATGGGACGGCTTTGAATTTGGGACACGGGGCTGGAATTGGTGCCGCTGGGGTACGCAACGGCAAGAGGTTGTCCCACGTTGCTGCCGCTCGTCATGTAGGCCGCCATGCCGCGTCGGACAATACCATCGGGATCAGCGTAATATTGGCCGGAGGTGGGGAGATTGCTCCCATCCGTGCCGGCCATCGGAACAGGATAGTTACTTAAACCTCCTACTGACGTCGCGACCACCTTCCCGTTCATGGTGAAATTTGGGTCGTTTTGTGCCAGCATACCAAAGTGGAGCAGGCTGTTGGCGCCCACCTCGTTCCGCCCAAGCACCCAATCTGGAGGGGTATAGATGGTTCCTGCCACGCTCGCATAGCTATCTCCACCCGTGCCTGGAAGGGTCGTAGGATACAGGTTCGGGCCATGTTCATTCGGCGTGGAATAATACTCCATGAAATAACCGTTGGAGTAATCGGGGCGTTCGCTGATCAAAACCCGGTTGGAAAAATCAAGCCAGCCGAAAGTCGATGCAGGTAGTGTATAGCCGTAATAGGGTGGTGAACCGGGAGCGGTAGGCGTGTTTCCATTATCAAAAAGACTGCCGGCTGGTGAGTCCCAAGAACCCCCAAAGGGCATGGAGAACCGGCTGGTGCGAGGGTCGTACGCCACATTGTAGTACATGTCATGTAATGGGCTATAGGCTTTAGCAGGACTCTTAGGGGTCGAAGTTAAATTAAAGACGTTATCGTGGGTCACGAGAACATTGGTATATTTGGTGTCGTAGGACACCCAGTTCGCCACCGGATTACCCCCTGGGCTGGTGTTGTATTGCATGCGGACGGTCAGGGCATGATTACTTCCTCCATCCGAACCCCAATTGTTGGCATAGCAGGAGGGTGCGGGAGTCGTATGCGGTGAAGGAGAAGGGTCGGGAATATAGAAATCAATGGGTATCGTCCCGAGATAAATTCCCAGCCAATTATTTCCATCAATACAAGGGACGGCGCCACCAGTTGTAAGTATGCTGCTTAATGGTGCGTGATTGGGAGGTGGCGTACCGCCTGAAAGTATATTCGCGGCACCATACGCCTGAACCATGCTACCGATGGGCGTATTATAGGCGCAGAGCATCGTTGGCTCGCGGAAAAAGTTCGCTTGAGAGGGTGTACTGTATTCGTTTATTTGAAAACTGATGCCGGAATTTTCGGAGTAATGATAAAAGGGAGGGCAGGTCAGTTGGATGGCGCTGGTGAAGGGGGCGGTGCCGGCCGTGTATTTGGCCCAAGTTGGAGCCGTGGTATCGGCTTGATAGTTATGCTGATATCCGTAAGGAGTATCATTATAGAAACTATAGCCTTCAACCGAGTAGTAGTTACCGCTCGTCTGTACGCTCGCATAGCTCGAACCAAGACTAATAAGATGATCAGGATCTGTGGAATCAACCACAAGCCGGAAGCTGGTGGGAAACAGGGGATTGCCTGAGGAATCAAGCATATATTTGCCCGTGGCGGGATCCGTCGCACAACGGGGACTGTTTGAGTCGTAAGGATTCCAGATTTCAGGAAATTCCATATAGACGGCATAGCCCGGATCCGTTATCGCATTCGCGGCTGAATTGGCATACGTGCCTACCGGACTGTCCAGCGGCGTGGGCAATCGTCCCACTACCGCCGATGCGCGAATGCGATAAAAGTAAGGCAGATTTTCAACGCCACAAATTTCCCGGTCATAGATCAGGCTCCCGTGAATTCCCCCATCATCGAAAAGGATGCGGGTCGGAAAGCCATCCAGATCAAATTGATCGATGATATTGGCCCCAAGCTGAATGATCGCGTAATCGAGCGAGATATCGACCGTGTTCTGATAATAGTCAGGAGAACTGGTGTACGCCGCTATATTATTCGGATTATTTTCCGTGGTTGCGGCCTTGGCCTTGGAGCCAGCGGTGACGCCAGCTTTGAGTAGTTCAAAAAAATCGGGTTCGCGCCCGGTGACGCTCGACAAGCGGGTGATTCCGGCTGTTCCACTGCCTAAGGCAACCGGTCCCGCCGCATTGGTATTGTTATGGGAATAGAGCCATTTGTACTGGCTATCTCCTCCAGGTAATGTCCGTGTATCCTGCACCCAACTCAAACCAAAGTAATTATAGACGTTGGCTGCCGTGCCCTGCTTTAGAAAAGTATCCGTGAATCCGTAGGTCGTCTTCAGTGCATTGATATAGGAAGTCGGAACCGAATAGCTGCTCCCGTTCCAGATCGGACCGGCGTAGGTGACCCAAGCCAGCCGGTTCAAATTGAAGCGTTTCTTGACCAGAGGATCCCCTACATTCGCGGCCGATCCATCGTTACGGGTGAACGCTGTACCCACCGTGACAGAGAGAAAGCTGGGATTAATGGCCGCATCCGCACCTTGGGCGGTATTGCTGGAGCTATCTGGAGGCGAGGCGAGGGCTTTGGTGATCGGCGGCGCGGGACTGATGGAGGGATCATTGACCGGCGGTATGTAGGAGGGTTGATTCAAGCTCCGTGAAAAATGGGTCATGTACTGCAGGGCGGTGTTGCCGTTGGCCGTGCCGAGCAGGCTTTGCATAAACTGGATCAACTGAAACCGGCTGGTGAAGGCCTGGTCCGTGCTGTAGGTCGTACCGCTATTGTAGACGCTGCTATTGCCAGTAGAGAGAGCGCCCGTGGTATTGTTTTGGACGAAGGAGAAATAATTCGTGGCATTGGAAGTCGTGAGATTCGCCGGGGCGCTGACGGTTCCCGTGGGAGCCGGTGGTGAGACCGAGGCATTGTTGCGCCAGCCGATCAGCGTATCGATTTGCGCGCTGGAGAGCAGCGGCGAACCGGATGCGGTCAACTGGGAAAGATCCGCCGTGGCTTGCCCGTTACGGTAACTCGCCTGGGTCAGGATGGAGGCGGGAGTCGGCGACGTCGTCGTCGGATAGCCGGCCACGTTCATGTCGAGCAAACCGCCTTCATCGTAGATCGCATAGGCGTAGCGTCCGATCACCGTCTTGGCGTTGGCCTTGTTCGCGGCCTGGTAGGTGACATCGTTCGCGCCGGAATTGCTGAACGTCGTGGGGTTGCTGCCATCCCGCGCCACCATGATCCAGTTGGGCGTCGGTAGCGTGGCGGAGGGATCAATCAGTTGAGCCTCCAACCAGCGCGCCTGCGAAACGGAACGCCCATTGAGCGAAGCGTTCGTGGTGAGCGCTGCAGCGGCCGCCGGAAAGGTCGAACCCGTGACCGGGGAGGTGGTGCTTACCTTCAGGAGATTGGCCAGTCCGGCGACGGGTCCGGTTCCACCCGTGGGGCACGAAGGATAGTCATAGACGGGCACCATGTTGGCCGGAGCCTTGGGCGTGTAGATCGTGGAGGAACCGGCGGTAATTGGCGTGTTGGAACCATTGATGATTTCCTGCTCCAGGTTACCGATGATCGTCGCCTCAACGCCCTGGGCAAAGAGGTCGGACTTGACCTGGTTGGCGCTGCTGGCCGAGATGCGTTGCTCCAGCAAAGTCCGGGAGAGAAACCCGACGATGAGTACCGTGAGAAGAATCACGAAGGCCAGGGTGATGAGCAGGGCCGAGCCTCTACGCCCCTTTCGCGATTTAAAAACTAGTGAGCAGGGAAGCTGGAGAACATATTTCATCAAGCGTAAAGTCCTCATAAACTGGTGGCCGTATTGAGATAAAAATAGCGCTGGTAGGTGCTGATATGCGAGGCGATCTGTTGGGCCAGAGCACCCGAAAGGCTGGTGGCAGAGGCGAGGCTGGAAGCAAACGTGGAGGAATTGATCGTCGTCCGCCAGCTTTGTTGCATGAGCACGACGCCAGATGCGGTGTTGGCCGTGTAGGCATTGACGATGGAAGTGCCCGTACCTACCGGGACAAGACCCGAATCGCCAAAGAGTGTGGCCAATTGGGCCGTGGTTCCCCCGGCGGCGTTCATGAGCTTGCGGCTGTTGCGGTCGAGCAGGGCGATGGCCACGACAATGGCCGAGACGTCCTGAACCCCCAACCCTTGCCACGTGGCAGCGCCAACGGCGGGGCTGGTGCAGACATAACTGCGCCCGGCATTTTTATCGAACCACCGTGTGCCCGTGGCCACCACGCCCGCGCCATTGGTGTTGCTGCTGTCATCGCTGATTTTCGGCGGACGCGCGAGGACGATCAGCGGAACGGCTCCACTGGGAACATTGGCGGAGTTGGCTTCAACGGGATAATCGGAATAGCTTCCATCCCGGAGGAGGTAGCAAAATTCAAAGCGAAAGATTTGGTCGCCGATGACGTGGTAATCGGGGTCAAGAGCCGTCGCCGGGGTGTATGTCGGGGCCGTTCCGATGCTGTTATAAAGAGCGCCCCCGGCCGTGCTCCAGTGACCATCCAGGGTGCTGTTCGGATCGAAGTAGGGATAAGGCGAGGCACTACTTTGTGCGGTGGTGGCCGGGGTGAGAAAGACCATGTTGTCGGTGAGAGAGGTCGCCGTATAAGGTGCGGGAGGCGCGTTCATCCCCACCCAATTCAATCCCCTACCCAGCCGTTGTAAATCGATGGGAATGTTACTCTGGATGTTGGGGTCGCTGGCAACGGTATAGCCTACCAGCGAGACTGGATTTTCCGCGCCATTCGGAAAAGCCGTTCCGCTGCTCGTATCGCCAACCGCCTGGCTGTAGAAGAATATCTTGTCATTACCGGTCTGTTTGGCCGAAATAAAGTCGACATCGGTTCGTTTCACAATCTTGGTGAAATCGGTCTGCATCCTCGCGAAGGCAAGTCGGGCCTGGTCGTCACAATCCAGCAGCTTGCGCGAAACGGAGATCGATTGCTGGGCGCCACTCAGCATAAAACCCACAATCAGGACGATAAGCGAGAGGATCGCAATCGACACTAAAAGTTCCGTCAGGGTGAATCCGACACGACCTAAGACAAACTGACGATGTTTTTTCACCGCGAGAGGGTATTGACAGCGGTACTTATATCCAACGACCCGGTGTAATTGGCCGGGGCTTGTGAGGAGTTGGCATCCGCCATGGCGGGCCAGGTAACGAGAATACGAACCGGAACGGTGCTGCCGGAGGTCGTCGTGCCGACGGTGACCGTGGCGCGGTAAAGCCAGTTGCCCGTGACCGGGGATGCAGCCCCGGTGGCATTCACGAAGCTGTCATCGGAGCCAAAATAAAGGACGCTCGTTCCTGCAGATCCATTGATCTGGAAGCGCGGCGAGGCCTGGTAGGCACTGGCTCCGCTTCCCACCGTGACGCTGGATTGACGCATATCAGATGAAACTTCGGCCACGATGCTGGCCGCAGTTGTTTTTTGCAAGGTGTCCCGGCTCGAAGCCAAGCTGATCGGCAAAAGTGCGAGGGTGCTCAGCAAGCAGAAGGAGGTGACTCCCATGGCCAATACTACTTCAACCAACGAAAAACCCTTGCGGTTACGATTCATGATGTTCATTGCTGGTAGAGTTGAGTGTTACCTGTAATTCCATCGATCTGAATGGCCACAACCTGATGTCCCGCAGAGGCTTTATTGAGTGAGGTATAGGTCGGAACGCTCGAAAGCACGGCCCCGTGCATTTGCTCAAGATCAATCTCCAGCCACGTTGGAGAGTAAGTCAGTTGCGAACTTCCCGGAGTGCGTACCATGGAGGCAGAACCATCCGGGGAGAACTGAATCAGCCGGTTAAAGGTATATTGAGCCGTCCCGGTCAAAGGCCAGGTGAAATACTCCGAATTGAGAACCGATGCGGCCTGTGTGGCATTGTTGCCCAAGGTATATGTTTTACCGGTAAGGAGAGCCCGATTCGCCATTGGAGAAGGCGACGTAGCCGTCACATTTGTCGACGATTTGCGTCCCGGTCCCATGTAATAATTCGCCTGCAAATGCATGTTCGGGAAAACCTTGAGCTTGCTGATGGCCACCACGTTGCTGTTGTCGGTTCCGAGGGCACTGGTGCCGTCCCGCGTTGTCACCACCGCTGCGGCAATCCGGCCGCCTTTGGTCGCCGTTACCAGATTCTGGGGCACCGCACTGGTCGGCTGTGAGGCATCGACCTCCTCAATTCCAATGAACGTGTAAGTATTGTTTGCCATCGCGTAGGCGCGGGCGTCATCGAGCAATTGCTGAAAGTCATTCGACTGCGAAGCGAAGCTCTGGGAATCCCCGATGGAATTGAACGCCGCCACAACCAGTGAAGAGAGAATGGCCATGATCACGAGGACAACCAACAACTCAACCAGCGTGAAGCCGCGTTGACGCGCTCCCCGTCGATTGACGATTGCGTTACTTTTTTTGTACTCGTCGCACATAAACTGTAATCATAGTAAATGACGACCTGAGGTTTGGCAAGTGCGATTAGCATTTATTTTCAGAAATAATGTCATTAATTTTCACATTTTGTTTCCTCTTTATTTTGGAATTTAGTCGCTTATAATAAGTGACTTACAAATAAGTTGTTAAGTTTAATAAAATTTTTTATCAACTTTTTACTCAGATTCTTAGCAACAAATACCGTGATTCTGAATTCAATAGATATCCCTCGAGGAGTCAATTACCATGCGGATCTTTCTTGTCGTTTCGTCAATCCTGGTCGGGCTTTGCACGTCCCCCTCTCACGCGCAAGTGGCAATCCCCGATACCGGATGGAAGCTGTGGCCCGATACGCAGGCCACTTGGAAAGATGATCCGCTCTATCTCCCAGACGAGGTCGACTTAACCAAATTGCCCGTGAATCCGCCCACCGGAGGTTGGCCGGTGTTGAACGACGCGCAGGGCACTCCTGTGACCTTGCCGAGCACCGTGGAGCAACACGACTGGGGCAAGTTCGGCTTCCGTCCGTATCAGCATAACTACACGTTTGCGAGTACCGACAAGGATGTTCAGAACGGAAACTACGAGGGCGTATCGTGGTGGTGGCGAGACCTGGACGTACCAGCCGATTTCGCGCACAAGGTTGTCCTGCTTCACATCCGCGGCGCCCGGCAACGAGCTGAAGTTTACCTCAATCATCAGCTCGTCGGCTACGACCTCATCGCGGAAACCGCCTTCACCTGCGACGTCTCAAAAGCCGTCCTTCCCGGACAGAAAAATCAACTCGCCATCCGCATCACCAATCCCGGCGGCTGGATGGACTGGCAGGACTTCCAATTCCTGACTTGGGGCAAATACACATTTCAGGAGAGCCACGGTTTCGGCGGACTCGACCGTGGCTTGACCCTCGAGGCCCACGACCCCGTCTATCTGGCCGATACCTGGGTGCTCAATACGCCCGATGTCCGGACCATTACCGCCCACGCGACACTGCATAACACCCTCGACCATCCTGTCACCGGAACGGTGACGTGGGCCATTATCGATCCGGCGAAATCGTCTGCTTCCGTTGGCGATAACCCGAAGCAAACGGTGATCGTTCCCGCCCATGGCGAGAAAACGGTCTCCACTCCCCTCACTGCCAAAGAGGCCGAGCTCTGGGATCTCGCGACGCCCCGTCTCTACTCACTGCAGACGCATTGGGAAAGCGCAGATGCCAGCCCGATGCATGACGATGCCAGGCGCACTTTCGGGTTCCGCTGGTTTGAGCCCAAAGGCATTGGATCGCAGGCCGGTCTCTATCTCAATGGTCGCCGGGTGCGACTTTTCACCGCCATTTCCTGGGGATTCTGGGGACTGAACGGCCTCTGGCCTACCCCCGATCTGGCCAAGAAAGAAGTCCAGGCGGCCAAACAGCTCAACATGAATTGCCTCAACTTCCATCGCGATATTGGCAAGGAGGAAGTCCTGGCCGCTCAGGATCGTCTCGGGCTGCTCCGCTACATGGAACCGGGCGGCGGACGGACGGTGCTCAAGGACGGCAAGACCCGCGGTGTGCCGGAGATGACGGGACCGGTCGATACCTCCGGCAAAGGCGGCGTGGCGCAATCCTTCGCGGAGAAATATGAGACCGAGAAGGTGCTGCGCATGATTCGCCAATTCCGCAGTCATCCGTCCCTGGTCATCTATGTGCTCCAAAATGAAATCGACCCCGATTTTCACGATCCTCGCGTCTTCCAAATGTTGCGGGAAATGCATGCGGAAGATCCCAGCCGGGTGATTGCGGCCAAGTCGGGTATCGATCCGACTCACCAGGCTTTCTTCAAGCCCTACGACGACACGCTCTACCACGACGACGGCACCGGCTACTCCGGCTGGCGCGATGAGCACACGGTCGGCGGGCCCGGAGTGTGGACGGATGATCTTTATAAGGACCCCGCCCATTTCACGCATCAAAGCGATGATCGAAAAGAGATCGTCGACTGGGGCGAAATGCTCGGCTCGGCGACGCCCGATAATCACCCGCTAATGATTCGTCAAATCACGGCGGCAGGAGGAGCCAGTTATGATCTGACAGATCACCAGGAAATCGCCGCGGCGTATGATCAATTTCTCGACCAGTGGCATTTCCGCACCGCCTTCCCCACCAGTGAGGCGCTGTTCTCGGCGATTGGCGACAAGTCGTATGAATTCTGGGGACGGGTCATCGAGACGGCGCGCTTGAGTGAGGCCAACGATATCCTGACCATGAGTGGGTGGGAATCGACCGCGATCGAAAATCATTCCGGGCTGGTCGATAACCTGCGCAATTTCAAGGGTAATCCGGAACTGATCCGGGCCAAGCTCGCGCCGCTGCTGCCTGTCGTCAAAACACGGGGAACAGTTTTCCGGGAAGGCGACCAACCGCTCCTTGATCTTTATCTTTTGAATGAGACCGGCCAACCGGCGGAAGGTCAACTTGACCTCACGTTGACGGATCCGCATGGGAAGAGCACACCTCTGGTTTCCGTTCCGGCCCCCGCTTACGTCAAAGATCAATTCGTCTATCCCGTGCAAATGGGACGGCTCGCGCCGAAGCTCGATGAGGAGGGCGAATATCGTCTCGATTTCAGCCTGTCCGAATCCGGCAAAGTGGTGGCGAAGAATACCGAGACGCTCTACTGCGTCCGCGTTCCGCAACCCGCGACAGGTAGTTCCTCAACGGTCGCTCCTGACCATGGCGTCATCAAGATAGGTGTCGTAGGCGACATGAAGGAAGCCGACAAGGAATTGTCCGGCCTTTCCAATCTCTCACTTTCACCTTACGACGAAAAAGGCACCTACGATCTCGTCGCCGCCTGGTGCCAGACCCGCGGCACCGTCAACCATAATAACGACGGCTCCAAGATTCAGAATACGGAGGATGACACGCTTTACCGGAATTCCATCGGGGGCAAGCCGGGCGAGTTTGAGCTCGCCTTCAAGGATCTGCCGAAGGGACCCGTGCGCGTCTCTCTTTATTTCGCCGATCCCTCTGCCAATGCCACCGGTCAACGCGTGTTCAGTCTCGTCATCAACGGGAAAACGGTGCTGAAAGACTTCGACATTTTTGCCGAGTCTGGCGGGAAGAACACCGCGATCGTGAAGACCTTTACCGTGGATGCTCCCCAGGGAACTCTCGAAATCGTGCCGAAGGATGTTTTGGAAAATAAAAGCGTTGGCCCGAATTTACGCGTGGCCCTGGTCAACGCCGTGAAGATTGAAGCTCCCGGTAAGATCGTGGCGGTGTGTTGCGGCGGTTCAACCTACACCGATAAAACGGGCCTGGTTTGGCAACCCTATCTGGCGCCCGATTCCTTTCCCGCCAGTCTGATTGGGAAGATTAAAAGTGGCACACCACTTTTGCTCCTTCTCAAGGATGAAGCGGCGGCGGCGCAAACGGCTCCCGTGCTCGCGAATGCCGGGGCTTTTCATTACACGGGAACGGTCGGAAGTTCACGCGCTCCTTGGATGGGTAGTTGGGTCTTTCTGCGGGATCATCCGGTTTACGCGGGCCTACCCACCAACACGGTCATGAAAGGCTACTACCAGGTTCCGGCGGGTGGACAGTGTGGATTACTCGTCGACGGCCCTGGCGTTGATGTCATTGCCGCTTACAGCCGCGACCATGACCGGCACATCGGCGCCGCGACCTTCACTGCAAAATTGGGTCAGGGCACCTTACTCGTCCAAACCGTGCACGATCTGCAACCGGTCATGGAGGAGCGCTGGATGAGTAACGCGATCTCCTACCTAGTTCCGCCCAAATAACCCTCGCCCTCGAAAACCTCCCGTCCTTTTCCCTTCCTCCATCCACCTCGTAGCCCTCATGAAAAAAAACATCCCCAAACTCCATCTCCTCTTTGCATTTCTCGCGGTCAGTCTACCTCTTGGCGCCCAAACGCCGACCCCACCCACCACGCCGTCTGTACCCCAGCATGATATCGCACCAGGTCCCTTCAAACCGACATGGGAATCGCTGGAGGCGGGCTATCAAGTGCCCGAATGGTTTCGCGATGCCAAGTTCGGCATCTGGGCCCATTGGACCGCGCAGTGTGTGCCGGAACAAGGAGATTGGTATGCGCGCAATATGTACATTCAGTCGGACAAAAATGGCAAGCCCACCGCCGATTACGAGTTTCACGTCAAGACCTACGGCCATCCTTCCAAGTTTGGATTCAAGGACATCGACAACCTCTGGCATGCCGAGAATTGGGATCCTGATAAATTGATGGCCCTCTATAAAAAAGCCGGAGCTCATTACTTTGTCGCCCTAGCCAACCATCACGACAATCTCGACATGTGGAACTCCGCTTACCAGCCCTGGAACTCGGTAAACGTAGGGCCGCACAAGGACATCGTCGGTATCTGGGAAAAGGCGGCGCGCAAAGCAGGACTTCCTTTCGGGGTCACGGTTCATGCTGCGCGCACCTGGACTTGGTTCAATGTCAGCCACGGGTCGGATAAGACAGGCCCGCTGGCTGGCGTTCCCTACGATGGCAACCTGACCAAGGCGGATGGCAAGGGCCTTTGGTGGGATGGGCTCGATCCACAGGATCTCTATTGCCGGCCTCACGCCGACAATGAAAAACCGGACGATGCCTACGTGACCAAGTTTTTTAATCGCACCAAGGATTTGGTCGATAAATATCATCCCGACCTCCTCTACTTCGATGACACTGGACTGGATCAGGTTCACCTCGACATCGTGGCCGACTATTACAACGAGAGCCTGAAATGGAACGACGGGAAGATGAACGTGGTCGTCAACACCAAGAACCTGAGTCCCGAACAGCGCAAAGGAGCGGTAAATGACTTTGAGCGCGGCGCCGCCAACGAAATCCAACCGGACGCCTGGCAATCAGAGACCTGCATCGGCAACTGGCATTATAGCGCGATTGTCTTTGCAAAGCACCAGTACAAGACGGCGGTCACGGTGGAACAGACCCTCTGCAACGTGGTCAGCAAAAACGGCAATTTTCTGCTCAATCTTCCAGTCAAGGGGGATGGCACGCTTGATTCAGATGAGCTAAAGGTATTGGAAGATCTGGCCAACTGGATGCCGGTCAATGGCGAGGCCATCTTTGATACCCGCCCGTGGAAAATCTACGGGGAGAGTTCGCCCGAATCGAATGTTGCCAGCGGCATGTTCAATGAAGGCAAGATTAAGTACACGTCCCAGGACCTCCGTTACACGAGCAAGGGCGATAACTTGCTCTACGCGTTCTTTCTCGTCTGGCCCGAGGGAGGGTCGGCAACGATCAAGACGCTGGGGAAAGGGGCCGGAATGCCTCTGGACAAAGCGATTGAATCGGTCTCGCTGCTCGGTTCACCTGACAAGATCAAATGGACCCAGGACGAGAATGGTCTGCACCTGACACTCCCTGCGACCTCGCCCGTACCCGGCCCCGCGGCGTTAAAGATCGTCTTGAAATAGTAGCCTAAGGAATCCTCACGCGGCCGGGGCGATGTGTTGCCTGGGCCGCTGAAGAAAAAAAGCATTACTGCACCGTCAGAATCGTCTTCACCGTTACACTGCGGGAGTCATCCGGCTGACCACCGCCAACCGAGATCTCAAATTCACCCGGCTCCACGAACGGCAGCCCGTGATCGTCGTAAGCGACGAGTTGCGCGGGAGCAAGAGCTAGTTCAACGCGCTGCTCCTCGCCCGGCTGCAAATGGATGCGACGGATTCCGGCCAGTTGCCGGACTGGCACTGGGACACTCGCGAGTAGATCTTTCACGTAAAGTTGAACCACTTCATCCCCTGCCCGCGAGCCGCTATTGCGCACCGTGACGGATACCGTAATTCCCTCATCAGTTCCGATCACCTTCCGGCTGAGTTCCAGGTTGGAGTAGGTAAAACTCGTGTAGCTGAGTCCGTACCCAAAAGGATAAAGCGGCTCATCCTTCATGAAACGATAGGTCCGCCCCTTCATCGCATATTCGGTGAAAGGCGGAAGCTGCTCGAGACTCTTCACGAAGGTCACGGGTAAACGTCCCGAGGGATTATAGTCGCCAAAGAGAACATCGGCCAGCGCCTGTCCCCCCTGCTCTCCAGGATACCAGACCATGAGTATGGCGGGAATATGCTCCGCGGCCCAGTTGAGCTCAATCGGACTTCCCCCGGTCAAGACCAAGACCACCGGCTTGCCCAGTGCGGAAAGCTTCTGAAGTAACTCCAGTTGCCGCCCCGGCAGGCCAATCCGGGTCCGGTCGCCGCTGCCATCGGCTTCCAGCTCACCTGCGGCATCGCCCTCTTCGCCTTCCAGCAAAGGCGAGTAGCCGAGCGTCGCAATAATCACGTCGGCAGCATCGGTCGCGGTCTTGAGGTGACCTTCGTTAATCGGTGCCTGGCCGGCAAAATCGCAGCCCTTGGTGTAAGTCACCTGCGTTCCCGCCGAGACTTCACCGATGATCCCTTCAAGCAAAGTGACGAGTTGAGGCGAGAACCCGTTGTAATTCCCCAGCAGGACTTCCGGCGCACAGGCGGCGGGTCCGACCACGGCGATGGCCTTGATGTTGCGATCCAACGGGAGAAGACTCTGCTCGTTCTTCAAGAGCACGATCGATTCACGCGCCACTTGCCGGGCCTGCGTGACGTGCTCACGACAATGCACCAGGTCAGGCGAGAGGCGGCTGTAAGGCACCAATTCTTCCGGATCAAACATTCCGAGCTTGAACCGGGCCTCAAAAAGACGCTCGGTACAAACGGTGATTTCGGCTTCGGAAATGAGTCCCTGCTTTTCGGCCTCGCGCAGGCGCGGATAAATATCGCCGCAGTTGAGATCGCATCCGTTGCGGACCGCCATCGCCACCGATTCCTCCGGTGAGGCCGTGACCTTGTGGTGCTCATGAAAGTCACGGATCGCCCAGCAATCGGAGACGTAGTAGCCCTGAAAGCCCCATTCCTCGCGGAGGATTTTCTGGATCAAGGTTTGGCTTCCGCAACACGGCTCACCATTGGTCCGGTTGTAGGCTCCCATGATCGACCATGCCCCGGCTTCCTGCACCGTCGCCTTGAAAGCGGGCAAGTACGTTTCGCGGAGATCGCGCGGAGAGACAACGGCATCGAATGAATGGCGCAGCGATTCAGGTCCACTGTGCACGGCGTAGTGCTTGGGTGTGGCCACGAGCTTGAGATACTTCGGGTCGGTGCCTTGCAAACCACGCACGAAAGCCACTCCGACCCGCGCCGTGAGATAAGGGCATTCGCCGTACGTTTCCTGGCCGCGTCCCCAGCGGGGATCGCGGAAAATGTTGATATTGGGAGACCATGGCGTGAGGCCAAAATATTGGCCGCGGTTGTCCTGCTTCAAGGCTTGGTGATGCTTGGCGCGGGCCTCGTCGGAGATGATTTCCGCCATGCGCCCGATGAGTTCGATATCAAAAGTGGCCGCGAGACCGATGGCCTGGGGGAACACGGTGGCCCGCCCTGCACGCGCGACTCCGTGCAGGCATTCGTTCCACCAATTATAGGCGGGAACCTCAAGGCGGGGAATCGGCGGAGCCTTGTGCAACATCTGCGCGATTTTTTCCGGGAGCGTCATCTGCGCCACCAGAATCCGTGCCCGTTCCTTGGCGGAGAGTGCCGGGTCGAGATAACGCTTATCGATTTGAGATTGATCCATAAATTTATTGTGAGTTGGTACCGTTCAGGCACCCCAGCCAAGGAGGAAAATCAACAGGGCCAGGATCAGTCCGACGCCAATGCAGCAGGAGCCGAAGCCGATGATGTCCTGCCACGACCAGACCATGATTTGCCAGTTGGACTTGGGGAATATTTTCAAGTGATCGAAGCGTTCCGGATTGGCAAAAGAGAGCAGCAGCTCCTGTTCGTCCGCCTCTTCCGTTGCA
>CAIPBM010000151.1 GCA_903863295.1 uncultured Verrucomicrobiota bacterium
CATCCGGCCCGGCCGTGGCCGCCGCCACTCCGGCAACAAATAGCATTGTGTCCCCCGGCAGGAAGAAGCCGACGAGCAACCCCGTCTCCGCAAAAACGATAAGAGCAATGAGCGGAACCCCTCCCGCGCGCACCAGCGACTGAAGGTGACCGCTGTCGTGAAGATTCTTGAGGAAATCGATAATGGAATGCATGGCGATAGGTTCCGAGGAGCGCAGCCCCAAGGGGAAGGGGGAAAGTCGCAAAAAGCACTCCCCGCCGCAAGAGGCAAATCGCCGGATGGAGGCATCCAAGGCGGGATATTTTCATCCGCGCCATTGCCTTCGTCCGACATCGCATTAAGTTCTTCTCCCCCTGACCATGAGTTCCAGCCACATTCGCGTGCGCGGCGCGCGCCAGCACAACCTCAAGAATATCGATGTCGATATTCCGCATCACTGTCTCACCGTGGTCACGGGGCTGAGCGGTTCAGGCAAGTCGTCGCTGGCGTTTGATACGCTATATGCCGAGGGACAGCGCCGCTACGTGGAGACGTTTTCCCCCTACACGCGCCAGTTCCTGGAGCGCATGGACAAGCCGGAGGTCGACCACATCGAGGGTCTCCCGCCCGCTATCGCCATTGAGCAGAGCAACTCGGTCAAGACCTCGCGCAGTACCGTCGGCACGATGACGGAGATTGCCGATTACCTGAAAGCGCTCTTCGCCCGGATGGCCTCGCTGACCTGCCCTCATTGCGGACGCCCGGTGCGTCCCCAGGGCGCGACGCAGATCACCGCTCAAGTGCTGGAAGAACGCGCCGGAAAGGATGTCTTCATCACCTTCACCCTGCCCCTGCCGAACAAGCCATCCCTGGCTTCCGCGCTGGCCACGCTGAAGCAGCAGGGATTTCTCCGGGTCTGGATCGATGGCGACGTTCGCCGCACGGACGAACCCGTTCCGGACAAGGAGATTGCTCCGCCCCATCTCCGCGTCATCCAAGATCGCCTCGTCATCAAGGCCGCTAACCGCGCCCGCTTGGCCGAGGCGGTCGAATCGGCGCTCCGGCATGGGCAAGGTCAGGTGCAGGTTCTCGATGCACTCAGAGCTAAGAACGCAGAACTTACAACGGCCGATCCAGCTCTCAGCTCTAATCTCTCAGTTCTCAGTTCCTTCAATGAGCTCCGCTTCGCCAGCGCCTGGGTCTGTCCTTACGACGGCACCACCTTTCGCGAACCGTCCCCCGCCCTCTTCTCCTTCAACAATCCCCAGGGGGCCTGCCCGACCTGTCGCGGCTTTGGCCGCACCATCGAGATCGATTATGAGCGAGCGCTCCCGGATCGTCGCCTCAGCATCCGTGGCGGCGTGGTCAAGCCATGGCAAAGCGGTGTTTCCCTGGAATGCCAGAAGGACCTGCTCAAGCATTGCGCCCGCGAGAAAATCCCCGTCGACAAGCCGTTTTGCGATCTCGAACCGTGGATGCAGAAATTCGTCATCGAAGGTGAGGTAAAAAACAGTGCCTCACTCAATGAGCTCTGGGAGGCCGGCGGCTGGTACGGCGTGAAAGGTTATTTCCAATGGCTGGAAACCAAGACCTACAAGATGCACGTGCGGGTCTTTCTTTCCCGCTACCGCGCTTACAAAAGTTGCCCTGTCTGCCACGGGGGCCGTTTCCAGCCGGAGACGCTGAATTTCCGGCTGCAGGGAAGCACGCTCCCTGAAATTAACCAACTCCCTCTCAGCCAGGCGCACGAGTTTTTCAAAAGTCTTCCTCTGCCGCCCGATGACGATGCCGCCGAACAACTCCGCGATGGCATCCTCATCCGGCTCACCTATCTCCTGGAAGTTGGTCTCGGCTATCTCACGCTCGATCGCGCCACGCGCACCCTCAGCGGCGGCGAAATCCAGCGTGTCAACCTGACTTCCTGCCTCGGTAACTCGCTCGTCAATACGCTCTTTGTGCTGGATGAACCGAGCATCGGTCTCCATCCGCGCGACATGGGACAGCTCGTCGGCGTGATGAAACGGCTGCGTGATCGCGGTAATACCGTGCTCGTCGTTGAGCACGAGGAAGCGGTCATGCGCGAGGCGGATCATCTCCTTGAGCTCGGGCCCGGGCGCGGCGCGGCGGGTGGCGACATCGTTTTCTCAGGCAATTACCCAGCGATGCTCGGCGACAAGGAATCGTTAACCGGTGCTTACCTGAATGAGACCAAGACCATAGTCCTGCCCGATAAACGTCGCGCACCCGATCCCTCGTTTCAACTGCAGTTGCTCGGCGCCACCGCGAATAACCTCCACGATATCGACGTCACGATTCCGCTCGGTCTCTTTGTCGCGATCAGCGGCGTCAGCGGATCCGGGAAAAGTACGCTCGTGCATCAGGTGCTCCATCCCGCCCTGCTCGCTGCGCGTCATGTCCAATCCGATAACGAGGAAACAGCGACGTTGCGCGAGTTGCGCGGGGCTGACTTGATCTCCGAGGTCGTTCGCGTCGATCAATCGCCTCTCTCCCGCACGCCGCGTTCCAATGCAGCGCTCTATCTCGGTGCCTACGATTCCATCCGCGATCTCTTTGCCGGTACGGAGGCTGCTCGCTCGCAGGGGTACGGGGCAGGCGATTTTTCCTTCAATGGCGGCACGGGCCGTTGTCCGCGTTGTAACGGCTCAGGCTCGGAAAAGATTGAGATGCAGTTTCTCGCCGACGTTTTCGTGACTTGTCCCATTTGCGAAGGCCGCCGTTTTCAGACACCGCTTTTGCAAATCAAATATCGCGGGCGCAATGTGCATGAAATCCTCGACATGACGGTCGACGAAGCGCGCCAACATTTCAGTCCGACCCTTGAAGGCCTCGGCAAAGCGGAACTCAAGCTTCATGAAAAAATCAGCGGCAAGCTCGCGCTTCTCTCCGAAGTTGGTCTTGGCTATCTGCGCCTGGGGCAGCCGCTCAATCAGCTCTCCGGGGGCGAAGCCCAGCGCATCAAGCTCCTCCGTTATCTGAGCGATGAACCCATGGGCGACGAAGATGAGGCCGCCGCCGATGTCCCTATCGGCGGTTCGGTTGGTAAGCGCTCACGCATCGTATCTCCACCCGGAAAGACGGCAGCCAAAACCACCCGCCTCTTCATCCTCGACGAGCCTACCACCGGCCTTCATTTCGAAGACATCCGCCTGCTTCTCGGCGTCCTCCAGCGGCTGATCGACCAGGGTGATTCTCTTGTGGTGATCGAACACAATCTCGATGTCCTCAAATGCGCCGACTGGCTCATCGACCTCGGCCCGGAAGCTGAGCGCGAAGGCGGCCGCATCGTCGCCGCAGGACCTCCGGAGACCGTCGCCGCCACGCCCGCCAGCCATACCGGGAAATTTCTCCAAGCCAAACTTCCCCCTGTCGCAGCGGTCCATGACCGTCGCCGGAATGCAAAAGGAACATCGCAAAAGGCAATCGCCCTTCTCGCCGAAAAATCTCCCGTCTACGGATCCGGCCGCCGCGAAACCATTCCGCAATCGATCCAGATCCGTGGCGCACGCCATCACAACCTCAAGAATATCTCCGTCGATATCCAGCTTAACGAAATGACCGTCGTCACCGGTCTGAGCGGCTCAGGAAAATCGACCCTGGCCTTCGATCTTCTCTTCGCCGAGGGGCAGCGCCGGTATCTCGATAGTCTCAACGCCTACGCGCGCCAGTTTGTCGAGCAACTTGAGCGTCCCGATGTTGATTCGATCACCGGTATTCCTCCTTCCGTCGCGATTGAGCAGCGGGTCACCCGGGGTGGACGCAAGAGCACCGTTGCCACCATCACAGAAATCTTCCAATTCGTCCGGCTACTCTACGCCAAGCTTGGGGAAGTCCACGATCCTGAAACGGATGAAGCTGCCATCCGGCAGACACCCGCGGAAATTCTTGCGCGATTGGAAACCGTCGCGCGTGGCCAGGAACTGCGCATCCTGGCTCCGCTGATCAAAGGCCGCAAAGGCTTCCATACCGAGGTCGCCAAATGGGCCGAGAAAAAGGGTTATCCGCTGCTTCGCGTCGATGGCAAATGGATCGAGCCGGCGAAATTCAAGGCGCTTGATCGCTATGTCGAGCATACGATCAGCGTCGAGCTCGGCCGTTTCGTCAAAAAGCAGGCTTCGCCCGATCGCCGCCGGTTGGTTGACGCCGCCCTCGGCCTGGGCCGCGGGACCCTCTACGCTCTCGATTCACGCGGACGTGAAACCGTCTACAGCACGCAGCTTTTTTGTCCCGGCACCGGCCATTCCTTCGACGAACTGGAGCCGCGCCTCTTCTCCTTTAATTCTCCGCACGGTTGGTGCCCCACCTGCCAGGGCTTCGGCACACTGCTGGAGGTCCGCACCGAGGGCGAAACCGAAGCGGAGCGCGAAGTCGAAATCGAGCGCGCCCGCGAATGGGTCGAGGATGACGAGAAACTTCCCGTCTGCCCCGACTGCCAGGGCCAGCGGCTCAATCCCCTGGCGCGCGCCGTCCGCTTACCGCTCGGGCAAGGCGCGCAAAAGCACGGCGGCTTGACCATCGGTCAAATCGGCGAGCTGACCATTGTCGATGCTCTCCGTTTTTTTCGCACCGTGAAGCCACGCGGACGCGATGCCCGCATCGCTCGCGATATCCTGCCCGAAATCGTCCAGCGGCTTAACTTCCTTGTCGAGGTCGGCCTGGGCTATCTCAGCCTCGACCGCTCCGCGATGACCTTGTCCGGCGGTGAATCGCAGCGCATCCGGCTCGCAGCGCAGCTCGGCTCGGAACTCCAGGGCGTTCTTTACGTCCTGGATGAACCGACCATCGGTCTCCATCCCCGCGACAACGTCCGCCTGCTCGAATCCCTCGGCACGTTGAAGGGCAAGGGCAACACGCTCGTCATTGTGGAGCATGATGAAGACACCATGCGCTTTGCTGATAACATCATCGATCTCGGTCCCGGCGCTGGCACACAGGGTGGGCAGATCGTCGCGCAGGGATCGTGGCGGACGCTGGCCAAAAGTGGCGAATCGCCCACCGGAAAAATTCTCGGCAAGGCGCTCCAGCATCCGCTGCGGGGCGAACGTCGCGCGATTACCAAGAGTACGGAGTGGTGCCGCATTACCGGCGCTCAGGCGAACAATCTCAAGCAGCTTAGCGTCTCCTTTCCCGCCGGGCATTTCGTCGCCCTTTGTGGGGTCAGCGGCGCGGGTAAAAGCACCCTGCTCCATGACGTGATCAAGGCCGCCGCCCACTATTTCGCGGGACGCAAAAGCAAACGCGGCAAGGCTCCGGTGGGCCCTTGGAAAAAGCTGGAGGGCTTCGAGAAATTTACCTCGGTCTACGAGGTCGATCAGGCGCCCATCGGAAAAACGTCGCGCTCTACTCCCGCCACCTACATCGGTTTGATGGATGAAATTCGTGGCCTCTTCGCCCGGCTGCCGCTCGCTCGCCAACGCGGTTACGAAGCCTCCCGGTTTTCCTTCAACAGCGGCATGGGTCGTTGCGCGGCGTGCCAGGGTCAGGGTGCAGTCAAAGTGGAGATGAGTTTCCTTCCCTCTACGTTCGTCCCCTGCGAAACCTGCCGTGGTCGTCGCTATAATCCGGAGACACTGGAAGTCCGTTACAACGAAAAATCGATAGCCGATGTGCTTGATCTCACGATCGAACAGGCGGTCGATTTCTTCGCCGATGTGCCGCGGCTTCACCGGCCTCTTGCGCTCTTGCGCGATACCGGTCTTGGCTATCTCACGCTCGGTCAGCGCAGTCCGACCCTCTCGGGTGGCGAGGCACAGCGCATCAAGCTCGTCGCGGAGCTGGCCCGTTCGCTGGAAATGAACACCCAAAAGCGACTCAAGACGAGCGGCTTTGGTAGCCTGCATCACCTTTATTTATTGGAAGAACCGACCATTGGATTGCATCTTGCCGATGTCCAGCGGCTGCTCCATGTCCTCCACCAACTCGTCGATGCGGGCCACACCGTGATCGTCATTGAGCATCACCTCGATGTTCTCGCCGATGCCGATTACCTGATCGAGCTCGGTCCTGATGGTGGCGAAGCGGGAGGGCGTCTCATCGCGCAGGGAACGCCGGAACAGGTCGCCCAGACGAAGAATTCTGCAACGGCCCCGTTCCTCAAGCGGATGTTGAAGATGAAATAAAGGCCATACATTGCTCCTCAATCTTCTCTTAAAAATGCTGTCATCCTGAGCTTGTCGAAGGATCAGCTTTCAGAGCCTGTTCGATATTAACGGATGACGTCACATCACCGGGGGCTGATCCTTCGACAAGCTCAGGATGACGACGGTTAGGGAAATAATACGTCCCGCTCCACGCGCAGGATTTCTCCCAGCGACCACGCCTGAAAAGGACAGCCCCGCGCCGTGTGGGGCGCCTCCGCATCGGCGATTTCCGGGATGTGATGCAGCCCCTGCAAATCAAGCCGCGAAAGCTGTGGTTCAAGGAACAGCTCCCGGGCCGTGGCCCGCGCGTCCGCCGTCTCGCCGTGGACACGCACCCAGGCTTCGATGAAAGGCCCCGCCAGCCACGGCCAGACCGTTCCCTGGTGGTAAACGGCATCGCGTTGGGCCGGGCCGCCTTCGTAATGCGGAGCGTAATCTTTTTCTCCGGGCGCCAGCGAGCGCGGCCCCATGGGCGTCCACAATTGCTCCTGAACCACCTGAACCACCCGGGCAGCCCGCTCGCCTTCCAGCAAGGCCAGCGGCAGTCCACCCACGGCCAAAATCTGATTCGGTCGTATCCGGTCATCGACCACGCCGTGGTGATGATCCACATCAATCACGTCATAGAGGCAGCCGCGGGATTCATTCCAAAAACGATCATGAAACGAAGCGCAGCCCCGGGCAAATGTATCATGCCAGGTCGTATCGTGACGGCTCGCAAGCCCAAGTGCGGTCAACCACAGCGCCTGGACTTCGACCGGTTTGCCGATGCGGGGCGTGACGACCCAATCGCCGACCTTGGCATCCATCCAGGTCAGTTGCACGCCCGGCTCCCCGCAGGCCAGAAGGCCGTCGAAATCGGCGTGAATGCCGAAGCGCGTGCCGAGCGTATATCCGGCCAGGATCGAATCGACAGCAGGCACTAAAACATCCGCCGCTTCCATCAACAAAGGATCGTGCTTGGCCGCTTCCAGAAATTCATGAACGACGATGACGTACCAGAGCGAGGCATCGACGGAGTTATATTCCGGTTGTTCCCCGTGATCGGGAAAGCGATTCGGCAGCATCCCGAGCGAGACCGCACCCGCCCACGCGGTGAGAATTTCCTTCGCCTCGCGCAGCCGTCCCGTGGCCAGGCAGAGTCCGCGCATCGCGATGAAAGTGTCACGCCCCCAATCGCCAAACCAGGGATAACCCGCGATGATGGTCTGGCCTGCGCCGCGCCCGACGATGTAGGCATCTGCCGCGCGCAAACGCGGTGTGCTGAAGGTCGCGCGGCGCGTGGTTTCTTCCTCAGCCAATTGTGCAGCCATCTCCAGCGCCGGTGGGTCGGCGGAAACGGCTTCGAGCAGCCCCTCTGCTTCAAAAATGATAACCGCAGGCCCTGAGCCAAGCTCAAATTCGTAGTTCCCCGGCATGGCCAGGTCTTCCTCAAAGTCGAGTCCACGTGCGCGCTCCTCCTCGTAGAGAAAATGGCGGTACCAACTGGGATTGTGGTGGTACGTCCCATTACTGCGGGCCAGCAAGGGCGGCAGACCGTCGTAGAAATGCCAGCGCTCGCCTTCAGGAACGTTGTCCGGATCGAAACGAAACGCCCCGTTTTCATGATGCAATGCATGAAAATCACGACCGGAAAAAAAGGGACGCACCTGAAGCCGGATCGATTTATTGGGCACGCCTTCCCAGCTCCAGCGAAGAACGACCATCGATTTGCCATGCGGAACAAAAATTTCCTGGATGACCTGTCCGCCCGGTATGGCGTAAGTCCACTTCGGCCACGGATCGAGGGTGAATGCTTTCAGGCGAGTTTCACCATCGGGTGAATCGATCCCAGGCGAATAACGTTGCGATGAGATGGCAAAAAGCCCCTCCGATGTTTCGATTTCAGCATCGAATCCATTGACCAGCACCATGCGCCCGGCGGGAGGCACGGTGGCGGTGAGCAGGAGAGCATGATAGCGCCGGGTGCGCGGACCGAATACCGTCCCGCTGGCAAAGCCGCCGAGGCCGTCCGCCTCAAGCCATTCTGATTTTCCCATTTCCGGAGTAATCGTTGGGGGCATAGTCCTATCCTCGCATAAAGTCGGTTGAGAATGCTATTACTGGTCGCGTTACACTATCATGAAGAAGGAACAACCCAAGTCTGACGTATTGCTACTCGTCATCGCCATTTATAAGCTGACAACGGCTGGCCTTTTCTTCATTGCCGCGCTGGGTGTCCTTCATCTCCTGAACAAGGATGTTGAGGCCTGGGTGCGGACACTCATCGACAACCTCCATGTCGATCCCGACAATCGTTTCGCGCATTGGTTATTGCAGCAGGCGGAGAAGCTAACCAACGCCAAGCTGGAGGGTATCGGCCTAATCGCTTTTTTTTACTCGGCGCTTTTTGCGACAGAGGGGCTCGGGCTCTATTTTCGCAAGCACTGGGCTGAGTACCTGGTCGTGATCGTCACGGGCTCTCTTTTGCCCGTCGAATGCTATGAGTTATGGCACTCCATCAACTGGATCAAGGTTCTGGTCTTTGTCGGTAATCTCATCATTTTGGGGTATCTCATCCAAGTGATCCGATCCAATAATAGATCATCCGAGACCTAAGCGCAGGTTTTTAGACCGCCTAGATTACTATTATCGCAACCGGTCTCACTTTCCCGGGTTAAAGAGGGTTCTATGCATTACCCCCAGCTTATCGGTTCCCTGATTGCGGCAGCCTTGGTCGGAAGTGGCTCTCTTTCAGCGGATGTGAAGTTGCCCTCCATTTTTGGCGATCACATGGTCCTTCAGCAGGACACCGCCTTACCGGTCTGGGGAACGGCCGATTCCGGTGAAAAGGTCACAGTCACCCTCGGAAACGAAACCGGCAGCGCCGTAGCTGGAGCGGATGGCAAATGGATGGTCAAGCTCGCGCCCTTGCCAGAGGGATCCACTCCGCTGACCATGACGGTGACCGGGAAAAACAGTCTTAAATTTGATGACGTCCTAGTCGGCGACGTCTGGGTTTGTTCCGGGCAGTCCAACATGGAATTTGCGCTTGGAGCCGCCCATGATGAGAAAACGGAACTACCCCAGGCGACGGATCCACAACTACGGATCTTCCTTGTTACGAAAAAAACCTCACTTGATCCACTAACGGATGTCGCCGGTAAATGGGAACTTTGTGCGCCTAATACGGTGAACAGATTCAGCGCCGTCGGCTATTTTTTTGGACATGATTTACGAAAGAGCCTCAATCGTCCTATTGGCTTGATTGGCACGTATTGGGGTGGAACTCCGGCCCAGGCTTGGACCAGCATTTCCGGCCTGCAGAAGGAGCCTTCCCTGAAGCACTTCGTTGACGCGGCTGATAAAGCCCGCGCTGATTTCCCCAAGGCTAACGCCGATTTCCCGGCCAAGATGGAGGCCTACAAGGCTGAGAAGGCAAAATGGGATCAGGAAGTTGGAACCACCTATAATGCCACGCTGAAGGATTGGAACGACGCCGTCGCGCAGGCCCGCGCCACCGGAGCCGCGTTGCCGTCCAGGCCTGTTCCTTCAGTTCCAGCTCCCAAGGTTCCCACCACGCCAGACGGTGGTCCCTTTTTAACTGCCAACCTCTACAACGGCATGCTCGCTCCTCTCATTCCTTACGCCATCAAGGGCGCGATTTGGTATCAGGGTGAAGCGAATGCCGGGGCGGGCCTGGAATATCGAGTATTATTTTCCCGGATGATTTCCGATTGGCGCGAAAAATGGGGCCAGGGCGATTTCCCCTTTCTTTTCGTTCAACTCGCCGCCTACAAGCCAGGCGGCCCAAACTGGAATATTCTGCGTGAATCACAGACGAAGACCCTGGCTCTGCCCCACACGGGAATGGCCAGTGCGCTGGACATTGGTGATCCCAATAATATCCATCCCATCGACAAGCATGATGTCGGCCATCGGCTCGCCGTGATCGCTCAAACCGTCGCCTATGGCCGGAAGGGAGTTATTTCCGGCCCCCTCTACGACAAGATCGAAGTGAAAGGCGATAAGGTGCAGATCAGCTTCACCCAAACCGGCAGCGGATTGATGATTGGCAGCGCACCCTGGACTGCTCCGGGAGTCACGCCACTGCCGAACACCACGCTGGTGGGGTTCTTGATCGCCGGTGACAACAAAAAATGGGTTCCGGCTGACGCCAAGATTGAAGGTAATACCGTCATTGTCTCAAGCGCGGATGTCTCCAAGCCTGTCGCAGTCCGCTATGCCTGGGAAGCGGCGCCGTCCGCCAATCTCTACAATAAGGAAGGCATGCCTGCATCGCCGTTCCGTACGGATGACTGGGTCGATGCCCCGCCGACTCCACCCACCACTCCGGCAGCTCCGTCGACGAATGCGGCTCCAGTAACAAAGTAAGCTTACGCTGGAGATTGAGCCGTTGCGAGCTAGCGCAATGGCCATGAGAAGAACCGCCGATGGGGACATCGGCGGCTACCTCGGCCCAACTTAGAAGCGTGAGCTTCCCGAACGGGCAAATCCCGCACGGGTATGACCTTCACCGCCGGTGCGGCCACCGCCGAAGCGATTGCCTTGCGTGGACGAGGAGGATTGGGGACGAAATCCACGCGAGCGCTGAGCAGGACGGTGCGGGCGATCAATGCCCGAACCGGCGTATTCCACGGTGGTCCGGGGACGATCCGGCTGATTAGCCGCGCCCTCGAAAGGATGACCCTTGAGCACCGGGATCGGACGGCGAATCAGCCGCTCGATGGCGCGAAGGAGATTCCGCTCCGAGCTATCGCAGAACGCGATGGCCTGGCCGTCCATGCCGGCACGGGCCGTGCGGCCAATACGGTGGACGTAAGATTCGGGTTCCTCCGGCAGATCGTAATTCACGACGAGCGAGATTCCCTTCACGTCAATGCCACGCGCGGCGATATCGGTCGCGACGAGCACGCGGCTGCGTCCCGAACGGAAGTTTTCCAGCGCACGTTGGCGGGCGCCCTGCGATTTATTGCCGTGAATGGCTTCCGCCTTCACGCCATCGCGGGCGAGTTGATCGACCAGCTTGTTCGCCATGTGCTTCATGCGGACAAAGGCGAGAACGAGTCCCGTTGGGTGCTGGTTGATGAAGTGAACAAGCGCCTTCGACTTGTCATTGCGGTTCACAAACGCGACCTGCTGTTCGATGCGTTCCGCCGTCGAGGAGACGGGAGTGACTTCGACACGGGCCGGATTGTGCACAATCGAGGAAGCCAGTTCCTGGATCGCCAGCGGCATGGTCGCGGAGAAGAGGAGCGACTGGCGCTTGGGCGGCAGCTTGGTGATGATCCGCTTGATCTCATGCACGAAGCCGAGATCGAGCATACGGTCAGCTTCATCAAGGACGAAGATTTCGACCTTATCGAGAAAGACGTGCTTCTGGCGCTCGAGGTCCTGCAACCGGCCCGGCGTGGCGATGAGGATATCAACGCCGTGCGAGAGGGCTCGGATTTGCGGGGAAAGGCTGACTCCACCAAAGATCGCAGCATGCGAGAGCTTGAGGAACTTGCCGTAGGCGCCGAAGCTCTGCGCGATCTGCGCGGCGAGTTCACGCGTCGGGGCGAGGATGAGGGCGCGGGGCCGCTTCGGGAGGAGAGGAGCCGTGCTCGCGGTAAGCCGTTGCAAAATCGGCAGCGCGAACGCGGCGGTCTTGCCGGTGCCGGTCTGCGCGACGCCGATCAGGTCGCGGCCCTGGAGAAGATACGGAATGGCCTGCGCCTGGATGGGCGAGGGCTCCGTGTAATTCTTCTCGTTCAAGGCGCGCAGGAGCGGCTCCGCGAGGGAAAGGTTGGAGAACATCGTCGGGGACGGCGATACAGGGGTGGGACTGGCGATGGGTGTAACTGTACTGTGTGATGTCATAATGCTGTCTGGAACTGGAATGAACGACGATGGCGCAGGCGAACAAGTCGCCGACGTCAGGCCGTCATTCGAATTTAGTCGATGAGATGTTATGGCCCTGAACGATCTCTCATCGAAAGACAACTAGGGGGCGATTTTGGCCACAGGGCCGATAAAAACCGATGAGCTTTTGCTCACTCAACCTCCACCAGCCTATCTTTTCTCTGCCAAGTAGCAAGGACTAATTCTAAAGTACTTCCATGGAGGGCCCGGCTCCCGCCGGGCCGGGCCGGAAACGAAAGCTCACTGCTTTAATCCGATTGGCGAAATGAATTTCACCATGAATTCGCGGCCCGGCAGGAGCCGGGCCCTCCAGAAGATGTTCTCGCCACCGAGCCTCAAGCAAACGCCCCCGTCGCGAGAAACTTCGCAATCTGCATGGTGCAGCGCCGGGAGAGAAGCATCCCGAAATGATTCAGGCGATAGGTGACGTGATCGTGCAGGCCCTGCAGCTGCGTCTCGGCGAGGAGTACCACGCCATCACTCGGATTGGGCAGATCGGGAAAGATGCACCCGATGCCGAAGGGATAGGTTCCCGCAATGACGCCAAACTCCCGCGTCCCGCGCCAGACGGGATCGCTCGTGCGGCGGATGTGGTCGTGAACCGTTCTGCCAAGGAGGCAGTGCCCCTTGTCGTGGAGCCCGCTCACGCGATGCCCAATCCAGCAATCGAGCAGCGGCGAGCCGATGGCGATCAGCCGCCCGGGGCGCGGATCGGGTGCTTGCTCAAAGAGCTGCCGCGTCAGCACGCCGCCCATGCTGTGCCCCACCACATGCACCACGTCTCCCTCCGTTTCATCGAGAAAAACCTTGAGCCTGCTTACATTTTCGTCCAAGCCGTTCCGCATCGAATAATAGCGAAATTGCCGCACCCTATATCCCAGTTGCTTCATGCGACGGCGCAGGAAGATCATCTCCCAGCCATTGACCACCGCGCCGTGGACGAAAACGACGGTGCTCCGTGTGGAGGCTTGCGGCCTCCAGTCCGGGTTAAGCCAAGGAGCGGGCATGTGTGACCTTAGCCATGCTTTCCGCGCCCGCCATAATTTTCACCAAGTCTGGCTCCCGGCGGCGGGGTTTTCTCCGCGATTGTCAGTCTCAGCTAAAGCCGATAAGCTAAGGTTATTATGGGACGCATTGACGACGCACTCCTGACCCTTGAGGCCACGGAGAACAAGACGGAACGGGCCTTCCAGCTCGCCGGACTTCTCTCCACGTTGTTCAAACTCAAAGGGGTCGTCCTGGTCGTCACCGGACAACTCGCGTTTGATTGCTACGCGAATGCAACTTCAGATCATCCGGAGCTCGATCTCGCGGTCTTCTCCGGAAAGATCGCGCCGCGCGACTTGCTGGAGATCATGCGCAGTCAGGTACGCGCCCGCGGTGCCATTTCCCATTGGACGGTGGCGGGCATTCCGGTTCGATTTACCGGGGATGCCACCATCGCCTACCGTGACTTGTGCCGCGACTTCACCACCGATCACGGTGTGGTCAAGCTCGTGCCCGTCGAGGAATTAACCGCAGATCGTCTGCTCGCAGCCTACTATCCGGAGATTGATCATGAGGCCCACGCGCAGGCGCGCCTGCTCCTCATCAACGGACTTTCCGAGGCCTTCCACATGGATTGGCCGACGTTAAGCGCGATCTGTCATCGTCCCGATTATCGCGTAGGCGAGGAGCTAGCCCAATTGAGGCAGGCGGCCAAAAAGGATGTCGATGCCATTGGCGCGTCAGTCGATCCGCTGGAACATCGCCAGGAACTCCCCGCAGAAATTCCCGCGGAACGTCCCCCCACGCAGACCCGGCGTCTTCCCCCGATTGACGATCTCTCCTCACTTTATTGAGGAAGCGCTCTGCGGCTATTTAGCCGGAGCCGCCACGGCCGGGGCCAGATCCCGCAACTGATTTTTGGCGAAGAGATATTCGCAGAAATCTTTCTTCCCGGTATCCACGCATTTCTGAAATGCGGCGATGGCCCCTGATTTATCGCCGGCGAGCAATCGCTTCATCCCGACAAAATACCAGACCTTGCATTGAAGCGCCTGGCCTTGGGCAGAATCGGCAGAGGTCGTGCTGGCGATCAATTCCTTCTCGCTGAGATGGCCAAGGAGATACTTGGCGATCTTGGTGGCGAGGTCCTCCGGCGGGGCATTCCAATCGTTGTAGAGAATATCGGAAAGATCCTGGTCATGATCGGCATGCCCACCCGGATTGAGCTCCATGGCAATGAGCCAAAGATAGAGCCGCGCGTAGTCTTCATCACCATCATGCGGCGCGAGCTGGCAGAAGGTCCGAAGGTCACTTCCGGCACCATCGAGATCACCGCGACCCAGCCGGGCGAGGCCGCGATTGCAATAGGATTGCGCGTCCTTCGGATTGAGTTCCAGCGCCTTCGTGCTGTCGGCAATCGCACCATCGAGATCGCCCTTTTGTTCCCGGATCAGGCCGCGATTGTAGTAGGCGCTTGCCATCTTGGGATCGAGCGTGAGGGCCTGGGTGTAATCTTCTATCGCGCCGTCGGGATCGCCCTTGGCCTGCCGCGCAAAACCGCGATTACTGTAGGCCAGGACGATCTTCGGGTTGAGGGTCAGCGCCTGGGTATAGTCGGCAATCGCACCATCGAGATTGCCGCCGGAATTCTTCGCATTGCCGCGATTGTAAAACGCGATCGCCATGTTGGGATCGAGTTCAAGCGCGTGATTGTAATCGAGTATGGCACCGTCGAGATCGCCGCGCTGTTCCTTGATCAGGCCGCGATTGTAGAAGGCGATGGCGATCTTCGGGTTGATGAGCAGCGCCTGGGTATAATCGGCAATCGCACCATCGAGATCGCCACGTGATTGCTTGACGAAACCGCGACTGCTGTAGGCCTTGTCCATCCTGGGATCGAGCGCCAGGGCCTGGTCGAAATCCTGCAACGCACCGTCCCAGTCGCTCTTGGTTTGCCGGACAACTCCCCGCTGGTAATAGGCCTGCAGATATTTCGGGTCAAGCTGGAGCGCGACATTGTAATCGGAAAGCGCCCCGTCGAGATCGCCCGCCGCCAGCCGGGCGGAGCCGCGTCGTGCGTAGTCGGTCGCCGTTTGCGGAACGGAAGGCGGCGCAGGAGCGGTCGCTTGATTCGTGTCCTCCGACGGGGCTGCATTCGTTGTGGGCGGGACGATGGGTTGAGGCGTGGACGAAGAGGAACTGGAAAAGTGGAGCGCACAGAGAGCGAAGATGACGATCGAGAAAAAGATGATCGCGGTATAAGTCAGCAGAGGCAGGATCCGGCGCAGCGGCGTGCCGGTCGAGGCTTTCTTCTTTGGATTCGGCGCGGGAGTTGCCGGAGGCGTCGGTTCTTTCGGATCTTTCTTCTCCGGTTGCACCACGGTGACCGGCCCGGGAGCCGGAGTCGGCTTTTTTTCTTCGACCGGAGCGGGCTGTGTCGTAAGCGGGGCCGGAGTCAGGACTTTGATCGGCGTCTTTTTGGCCGGTTGCGCGGGGGCAGGCACACGCGTGGCCGGGGATGGCGAGACGGAAATCGTATTCAGGGTGGGCGCAGGCTTCTCCGCGGGCTTCTCGACGGGCTTGGTCACGGGCGCGGCGAGAGGCGCAGTTGTGATCGGCTTTTCCACCGCGGGCGGAGTTTGCTGGGGCACGGGCGCCAACGGCTGAATCGGTTGCAGGACAATGAGCGACGGTTTGCGCTTTGGCTTGGGTAACGAGGCGGTCTGACCGGGTTGCTGCGGCAGCGAGGCGGTGGGTGCCAGGGACGTGGCAACTTCGGCGGGCTTGCTGGATGGCGGTGGTGAGGCCGGTTCCGCAGGAACTGGCGCAGGCGACGGGGCGGACTCGGTTGTGGGGTCAGGCGCGGGCTTCGCGACAACGGGCTCTGGAGCGATCAGCGAGACTGGCTCAGGCTCCGGTGAGGGCTCGGGTTTGGGCGGGGCCTCCACAGGTGGCGGCGGGAGCTTGGCCAGAACGACTTCCACCGGCTCCCACTCATGCGTGAGGTCATACCGGGCCAAGTCGGATGTCGACACCAATCCGTCGGCAAGATGCTGTCGCACCTGCTTTTCCGTAAAGGGACCGATTTGGACCCCTGCCAGCAAGATATGGATTTCCATTGATAATTGCCCGAAATTGCTAACAAGGAGGAATCATGTGCTATTCATGCGTGTAAGTCGAGGGCGACGCCAGCGGAAAATAGATTTTTACGCAAGAAGGCTTTTTCGGTTTCCCTCTGAAAATGGCCTCCCGTCCGGCAACGCCATCACCATTACGGCGGCCTTACGGAGATGTAATCATTTAAGCTTGAACACCCAGACCTCGACCGGGTCTATCCCTATGTAAGTTCATTCATTCCTCCCCTGGCCGGGCGGTGACTCCTGTTGAGTTGCCGCCCGGTCTTTTTTTGGGTGGATGATCCTGCCTGTCCTCGTTTCGTTCAGGCGAAGGTCACTTGCTCCAAATTTTGAGGTAACGCTCCAATTCTTCATCAGTAAAAATCTTAGGGGCTTCGATTTGCACCGCCGCCCTATCATCTGAAATAGTTAGTCTAGTCGGCACAATAAAGTGTTTAGTCTTCTCTCCGTCATCTAGAGCTTCACCGTAGATGAGAAGAAGTGTTTTATCGTCAATCCACGGCCCCACTTTATTTTCATC
>CAIPBM010000152.1 GCA_903863295.1 uncultured Verrucomicrobiota bacterium
AATAGCTGACAAGACTATTTGAACATTTTCATTTTCTAATACTTTTTCTAAGGGTTGGGAGTCAGAACGTGACCATAAATGCACCGGAATGTAACCATTAACTGCTTTGTCAGTTGCGAGCTAAACCCTACCCTACCACGTCCTTATCCACCCCACGCACCCCATCATGAACGCACTCTTAAGCCCACGCGATTTCTTAGGATTCTGCGTGAGCCAGCTTTGGAGTTGGGAAATTTCACTAATCATTTTTTACACGGCGGTGATGTGGGGTTTGTTGGGGACAGCGTCGGTCCAGGCATCCACGGAAGCTCCGGAGGCTCCTCCCCCGCTACCCGTCAGCACAACTCCTGCCGCCCCCACGACCAATGCCGCGCCGGTACAGCCGCGCTTTTTCATTCGCGAAATTCGCGTCCAGGGAGGCGAGAAATTAATTCCGAAGCTGCAAGTGGAAGAGACGGTCTATCCCTTTCTCGGCCCTTACCGGACGCCGGACGATGTCGAGCAGGCGCGTGCCGCGCTCGAGAAGGTTTATCGCGACAAGGGTTTTCAAACCGTTGCCGTACAAATTCCACCTCAACAAGTAAAAGGTGGGATCATCATCCTGCAGGTCGAGCCAAACCCGGTCGGTCGACTCCGCGTGACGGGAGCGCGCTATTTTTCGCCAGAGGTAATCAAGAGCGAGGCGCCGTCCTTGCAGGAGGGGAAGGTTCCCAACTTTAACGATGTGACGAGGGATTTGGTCGCGCTGAACCAGATGTCGGATCGCCGTATTACACCCACGGTGAATCCGGGGAAGATACCGGGAACGGTTGATGTTGACCTGAACGTGAAGGATTCTCCGCCGCTTCATTCCAGCGTGGAAATTAGCAATCGCTATAGCGTCGATACCTCGCAGCTCCGGCTGAATGGCTCCGTTACCTATGATAATCTCTGGCAACTCGGCCACACGATCAGCGGCAGCTTCCAGACATCGCCGCAGAATTTCTCGCAGGTCAAGGTGTTCTCAGGTTACTACTCGGCACCCATTCCCGGCGTCGATGGGCTGAGCATGATGCTCCTGGGCTCTGACCAAAACAGCAACGTCTCGACCATCTCCTCCGGCCTCTCGGGTGGTTCGACGGGTATCGGTCAGACGGTGGGTATCCGGGCGAATTTCTCGTTGCCCTCGAAGCAAGACTTCTATCACTCCGCCAGCTTGGGTTTTGATTATAAACACTATGAGCAGGATCTGATGAGCAACGGGGCGGTCTTGTACACCACGCCGATTACTTACTATCCCTTCAGCTTATCCTATAGCGCCACATGGATCGGCAAGGGCTATGAGACCGATGTGAACGGCGCGATTAATTTTCACCTTCGCGGCATGGGCAGCAGCGAGACGGAATTTGATAATGACCGCCATGGCGCGGACGGCAGCTATATCTACTTCCGGGGCGACGTCTCCCATACCCGCGAATTGCCGGGCGGATTGCAGGCCTTTTTCAAAGTTCAGGGGCAGGCGGCCGATCAACCTCTGGTTACCAACGAACAATTCAGTGGCGGCGGTCTCGATACGGTGCGTGGTTTTCTCGAATCCGAAGTCCTGGGCGACAACGCGCTGCTCGGGCGTGTGGAGCTGCGCTCACCCTCCATGGGGCCGTGGATCAGCAAATCGATTGATGACTGGCGCGTCTATATCTTCACCGACGGCGGCATGTTGACCGAGAACGGTCAACTCGCGGAATCTCCCGTGCAGTACGACCTGCTCAGCGTCGGCGCGGGCACCCACATCAAAGTGCTCAAGTACATTAACAGCTCGCTCGATGTCGGTATTCCGCTGGTGACCAGCGTCGAATATTCGAGCCCTCCCACCACCCCCTTTCAATTCCAGGAACATCCTTATGACGCCCGTATCACCTTCCGGTTCTGGGCCGAATTTTAAACCAAGATAAAACGCAAGATGAATACCCTCTTAAGAAACGTGGCGATCAGTTGCCTGGCTCTCCTTGTCCTCTCGGGCACGGCACAAGCATGGTGGAATGATAACTGGACCTTGCGTAAAAAGATCACCATTGATACCTCGGCCAACGGCGGGGCGATCACCGACCCGATCGGTACGACGCCGGTCCTGATCCGTCTGCATGATGGCGATTTCCAGTTTGCTTCCGCTAAGGACGACGGGAGCGATATCCGCGTGATCGCCGGGGACGACAAAACTCCCTTGGCCTATCATCTCGAGAAATACGATGCCCTGCTGGGAGAGGCTTTCATCTGGGTCAAGGTTCCCGACCTGAAGCCCGGCACGCCGACGACGCTCTGGCTCTACTACGGTAACACCGGCGACAAGACCGCCCCGGGTGCAGCGGACGCGAAGGGAACCTATGATGCGGACACAACCTTGGTCTATCACTTTGCGGAGACAGGCAAGCCGGCGCACGACTCGAGCGCGGGCGGTAATGATTCGCAGAATGCCGGGGCTGTGACCGATGGTGCCCTCATCGGGCCGGGTTTGCGACTCGATGGCAAGACGCCGGTGACGATTCCGACATCCAGTTCGTTGACCTGGAACGCCGGGGGCGATTTGACCTGGTCGGCCTGGATCAAGCCTGCGGCCTTGCAGGCGAACGCGATCATCTTCAGTCGCCGCGATGGCGGGAACGATTTCCTGGTGGGCATCGATAATGGCCTTCCTTTTGTCGAGATTAACGGCAGCCGCAGTGCGGGTGCTGCCCCTCTGGCGGCGGGTTCTTGGCACCATCTGGCGGTCACGATCGCCGGCTCCTCGGTGACTCTCTATGTCGATGGCGCAGCTTATGCGACTCTCAGTGTGCCGTTGCCCGCGCTGAACACGCCGTCCACGATAGGTGCGGACAGCCCGAACGCCGGGGGCACCCCCTCAGTCGGTTTCAACGGCGAATTGGATGAGCTCGAAATCTCCAAGGTTGCGCGTCCGGCTGGCTTTATCAAGGTAGCGGCGATGGGACAAGGCGGCGATACCGCAGCGAAGTTGCTGGCCGTGGGGCAGGACGAGCAGCCCCCCGCCGGTTGGCTGAGCGGGGCTTTCGGTCTCTTCGGCGTCATCCTGAAATCGGTGACGATCGACGGCTGGGTGGTCATCGGCATCCTCGGGATCATGGCGGTCGTGAGCTGGTTCGTGATGATCACCAAATTCTTTCACCTCTTGAAGGTGGAGAAAGGCGATAGCTTATTCCTGGAAGAATGGCGTCATGTTGCGCTCGATCTCACCGTCCTGGATCACAGCAATCCTGAAAACGTCAAGAGCATGGGCGGCCGGGCCAAGCCCAAAGTCATGAGCCTCATTCGTAATTGCCCGCTGTACCGGATCTACCATATCGGCTCGGAGGAAATCGCCCATCGCGTCTCAGGCGGACGCAACATCTCGTCGCGCTCCATCCAGGCGATCCGGGCCAGTCTCGATGGCGGCTACGTACGGGAGAATCATCATCTCAACTCCGGCATGGTCTTCCTGACCATCTCGATTGCCGGTGGTCCGTTCATGGGACTGCTCGGAACTTGTATCGGCGTTATGATCACCTTCGCGGCGATCGCGGCGACGGGGCAGGTCGATATCGCAGCCATTGCGCCAGGTCTGGCCGCGGCGCTCGTGGCAACGGTCGCCGGTCTGCTCGTCGCGATTCCCGCGCTGCTGGGCTACAACTATCTCACCTCGCGGATGAAGACGGTGACCAGCGACATGCAAATCTTTGTCGATGAATTCGTGACCAAGATGGCCGAGTTCTACAGCGACGAAAAACCTCAACCCTAAACCAACCCCAAGGAACCACCGCTTATGTCGATGAAAGCCGATAACGAGGGCAAAGCCTACGATGACATCAACGTCACGCCGATGGTTGATCTCTATCTCGTGCTCCTCCTTATCTTCATCATCATGACGACGGCGGGGTTGCAAGGGCTCAAGGTCCACCTCCCGAAAGAGAGCGCGGCCAAGAGCCTGGCCAAGAAAAAAATCCAGGCCATCACCATTTCCAACGATGGAAAAATTTGCCTGAACACGATCCCGGTCAGCCTGGCGGAACTGGAAACGCACCTGGCCCAGCAACAGGCGCAGACCCCCGATATGCCGGTGGTGGTCCGGGGCGATAGCGCCGCGCAATATCAGGCCATCATGGATGTGCTCAATGTCTGCACGAAATTGAATATCACCGAGGTGGCCCTGGCGACCAAACCCTTGAAGGGTCAATAACCAGCCCCACGACGAAACCATGAACCCTCCCGACGAATACGACGACGAGCCAGGCTTCTTCCAGAAGTATGGGCTGGCCCTTGGGGTCGGCCTGGTCGTGCTCATTGCGGTCGGGGTTGGCCTCTCGTTTTATTTGTTTTCCGGGAAAATTCCGCCGCCCAAAAAGCCGCAGGAGATCATGGTGCATCTGCAGGCGCCACCGCCTCCGCCGGTTCCGCCCCCACCCCCACCTCCTCCACCCCCGCCCCCACCTGAACAAAAAATGGTGGAACAGCCCAAGGTGGATAAACCGGAAGACAAGCCGAAAGACCCTCCCAAACCTGATCAGCCCCCCAGCCCGCCGGGTCCGCCTGCGTCGGGACCCGCGTCCGATTTTGGCCTCGCCGGCGGCGGCGGTGGCGGTGGCGGTGGTGGCGGCGGTGGCGGCAGCAAATATGGCTGGTACGCCGGGAAAGTGCAGGCAGCGGTGACCGAGGCTTTGCGGAAAAATCCGAAGACTCATAGCGCAAGCCTGCATGTCAAAGTCCGGATCTGGTCGGATGCCTCTGGCCGCGTCACGCGTGCCGTGCTTAATGGCACGACGGGCGATCCCGCTTTGGATGATGTAATCAAAAACGAGATTTTGACCGGACTTGTCTTACCCGAAGCTCCACCCAGTGACATGCCCATGCCGATTGTGATGCGAGTCAATGCCCAGCGCCCCAACTAATTCTCCACTCTGATGAATCCTCTTTCCCCTACCCATTCTTTCCTGCGACGACGGTTTGTGCCGTTGGCTTTTATCCTTTTAGCCTTGGTGCTGATGCCGCTTCGCGCGGATGAAGCACCGGTCACCGTCCCGGATGGTTTGCCTCCGGTTACGCCTGCGTCGCGCCCCAGCGCTGCCACGAACACTCCTGTGGACGCGCCAGCCCCGGCCACAACGGCAACCAATGCCGCAGCTGTTTCAGCCCCGGCACCAGTGACCGCCGCGCCCGCGACCACGAACGCCCCTTCGGCATCTCCAGCTCCCGCTCCGGCGCCGACGACGGTTGCCACTAATGACACCACGGCCACGCCACCAGCGACTGAAGCCGTGACCGTTGCTTCCAACGACACGACCGCCCCGAGCCTGGCTCCTCACGCGGGTTCAACCGGTCTCCGCGATACCGGAGCGGGTGAAACGGCCGCGGCGTCAACGGCCGCGTCAGCTCCGACTCCCTCGACTCCTGCGCCCGCGACGCCCGATTCCTCCGTCTCAGCACCAGCCAGCGTGGCCCAGGCCTCATCCGCAGCCGCCAGCTCCTCCACGAATGCCGCCGCTGTCCCGGCTTCCGGAGCTCTGGCCTCGTCTGCGCCTGCGGCTACATCGTCGGCTTCATCCAGCTCGACGGCGACGCCTGCCCCGTCCTCGAACGCGATGGTCAATCTCGTCAATTTGCTGGTGGCGCAGCATGTCATCACCAAGGACGCGGGCGATGCCCTGATCCGGCAGGCCCAGCAGGAAGCCGATACAGCCAAGGCCCAGGCGACCACGACCCAGGCGGAAGCCGAGCGGGCGCTTGCGGCGCAGGTCGCCCCGACCTTGGGCACGCCCACTTCTTCCTCTTCCTCTGCCCCTGCGGCGGGCGGCGGCGCGGGTGGGGGAGGCGCTCCGGCTCCGGCTTCGGATGACGAAGTGCGGGTCACCTACGTACCCGATGTGGTCAAGAACCAGATCCGGGATGAGGTCACGCAGGACGTGGAAAAGCAGGCCAAGGACGAAAATTGGGGTGGCAAAAGCGATGTGCCCGACTGGGTGAAGAAGTTCCGGGTCAGCGGCGATATCCGCGTCCGGTATGAGGGTGACTTTTATCCGTCGGGCAACGCCGTCGGCAGTTTCCCCAACTTCAATGCGATCAACACCGGATCGGGCTTTGTCATCGGTTCGTCCCAATTCCCGCAGTATAACGTGAACGCGGATCGTGAACGATTCCGCCTTCGCTCCCGGATCGGCGCGGAGATTGAATTGTCCAACGGCTTTACCGCTGGCATGCGAATCGCGAGTGGTGCGGATGATTCTCCCGTCACGGAAAACCAGACGTTCGGTCTGGCCAATAACGGTCAGGGTGGAAACTTCAGCAAGTATGCGATCTGGTTGGATCGCGCTTATATCCGTTATGAGTTAGGGAAACAGCCGGACAAGAATATTTCGTTCACCGTTGGGCGCTTTGATAATCCGTTTTTCCACACCAACATGATCTTTGCGGACGATCTCGGATTTGACGGCATCGCCATCCAGGCCAAGTACAAGGTGGCTGACGGGGTAACTCCCTTCGCCGTCGCGGGTGCATTTCCAGTCTTTAACACGGACCTGAATTTCTCCACCAACCAGTCGGCCAAGTTCAGCAGCGAGGACAAATACCTGATTGGTTCCCAGATCGGTACCAACTGGAAGATCAACGACGACTTCAATTTCAAAGTGGGCTCGGCTTACTACTATTACATCAACACGGAAGGGCAGGTCTCGTCGCCGATTTACTCCGATTCGCAACCGGGTAATACCGATGACTCGCGGCCTTCCTTCGCCCAGAATGGTAACACCTATATAGAATTGCGTGACTATCAGGATCCTTCCAATCCTACGCACACCGGTGAGACACAATACTTTGGCCTGGCTACGCCATTCCATGAATTCGCCCTGACCTCGCGGCTCGACTACAGCGGGTTTGATCCGTTCCACGTCTGGCTCGATGGGGAATTTGTCGACAATCTTGCCTTTAACCGCGGCGCGATTTTGGATAACGGATCGCCGAATCTGCCTGGTCCGGTGAACAATCTTTCGAATTCGAATGACATTAATTCCTATATCGGCGGAAACATCGGGTGGATCGCGAAATTGAACTTCGGAAAAGTTGCCCTCCAGCATATGTGGGATTGGAACGTCATGATCAGCTACCGGTATATCCAGTCAGACGCCACGATCGACGGGTTCAATGATTCTGACTTTGGTGCGAGTCTCGCCGGTACCAATCTCAAGGGTTATACCGTCGGTGGAAACCTGGCCTTGTCCCCCGATGTTTATCTGGGATTGCGCTGGATGAGCGCCAATGCCGTGGCCGGCCCGACTTTCAAGAACGACCTGATCCAATTCGACATCAACGCCAAATTCTAATGACCATGTCCACCGCTCCTGTCTCCGCTTTTGTCCTGATCCTCGTGACCAGCCTGTCGTTCAGTGCGCTCCGGGCGCAGGACGCACCCTCCACTACCGAAACGCGTCTGCGCGATGCGCTCCGCAATACCATGCTGCAAATGCGCGATGCTCAAAACCAGGTGGTGACGCTCCAGGCAGCGAAGGATCAGGCTGACAAGGACAATGCCGATTTGAAGGCGAAGGTGGATAGTCTCACCCTTCAGCTCAACACGACCACCAAAGAGGAAGCCGACGAGAAGTCCACCTCTGACAAGGCGATCGCTGACCTTAATGCGAAAATCGCCGACCAAGCGGGGCAAATCCAGCGCCTCAACGATGCGCTGGCCCAATGGCATAAGGCCAACGATCAACTGACCCAGCTCTACAAGGTGACCGAAGCCGCCCGGGCGCAACTGGCCATGCAAGCCGCCCTGCTCCAACGCACGGTGGATGACCGCGAAGCGAAAAACCTGGAACTTTTCAAGACCGGTAATGAAATCCTGGTGCGGTACGAGAAATTCAGCCTGGGCGATGCCATAAGCGAAAAAGAGCCCTTTGTCGGCCTGACCCGGGTGAAACTCGAAAATCTGGTTCAGGATTATAAGGACAAGCTGCTGGATGGAGTGGTGACCCCGGGCCAACCGATCACCAACTCGGCGCCGCCCGCGACCTCCAACAAACCAGTCACGACAACGCAGGCGAAATCAACGACTTCGACAAGTCAGCATTAAGCCGGGAATTAGCGCGCCTTTAACGCTAAATAAGTCGGTTATGTAACGTTTGGGTGACGGGGCGCTATTCGACTGAAATTTGGGCCATACGGGGTATGATAAGGGCGCTTCACCATGCCCCCATCATCGTCCATTTTAGGCGGAAAATTCCGCTGCCTCACGCCTCACTTCCTAGCCGGGAGTAGTTGTGCCGTGATTTTCTTCCTGGGTTTGAATGTCCAGGCGGCGGGAACGCGTCTCTCCAGTCAGTCGTCATCGAGTAGTTTCTCAGGAGGAGGAACCGGATCCGGGACATCCCAGACGGTGACTACCGCCACCGGCGTCACGCAGCAAACGGTGCAGAATTCCGCCTTGGCGCAGCGGGCGCAGGCGGCCCTGCAGAAGTCAACGCAAGCTCTTCAAGCCATGCAGGCCGCGCAAAATGCGGCGCATGCGGCGGCGCTCAATTTGCCATCAACGGTTCCGAACGGCTTGGCCATCGGGGGATTGGTTCCAGATTCCGGCCTAGCCAGCACCGGAGTCGCCAACCCGGTGACGACCTGGGTGAACGCAAAAACCCCCATCCAGACGACAAGCAATGGCCAGACCCAAGTTTCCATCACTCAGACTGGGCAACAGGCACTGCTGAACTGGAATTCTTTCAATATCGGCAAAGACACGACCCTCAATTTCGACCAGAGCGCCGGTGGCTCCAACGTGAGCCAGTGGGTCGCGATCAACAAAGTGGCCTCCAACGTCGCCCCTTCCCAAATTTTAGGCTCGATGACCGCGCAGGGTCAGGTCTATGTGCTGAACCAGAATGGAATTATTTTTGGGGGAACTTCCCAGATTAATGTCCATACCCTGACGGCATCATCCTTGCCGATCAACGATAATTTATCTGATCCAACTACCGGACGCGGCTTGCTTAACAATCCCGATTTTCAATATCTCTTTTCACAATTGGATCAAGCAGCCGGAACCAAAGGACCGACCCCGGTGTTCACTGCGCCTGCAACCCCCACGGCTGGACTGGTGGCCAAAACGGACGCCAAGGGAAATGTAAGTCTTATTTCAGCCGACGGGACGGATGGTGACGTTGTCGTACAGGCAGGTGCCCAGATCTCCAGCCCAACCTCTGATACCCATGTTGGGGGGCGTGTTGCGCTCATTGGTCCCAACGTGACCAACGCGGGAACGATCTCGACTCCCGACGGCCAGACCATCCTTGCCGCCGGTCTGCAGGTCGGGTTGGTGGCCCATCCCAGTAATGATCCAAGCCAGCGCGGCCTTGACGTCTCCATTGGCAAGGTCGCGGATTCCTCCTACCAGGGAGGAGCGGCCGTTGCCGGGACGGCTATCAATAGCGGCCTCATTGAGATTCCGCGTGCGGATGCGATGATTGCCGGGAGTTCAGTTAATCAAAATGGGGTCATAGATAGTTCGACCTCCGTTTCGTTGAATGGACGGGTCGACTTACTGGCCGATTATAATGCGCTTGCCCTGATCAATGGCACGAGTCCTGGTTTTACGGGCGTGTCGAATTTTTATCCGACCAGTTCAGGTGTTGTGACGTTGGGGCCAGACAGTTTAACTCAAATAGTACCCGAGTTATCGAGTACAGATAAAGTCGTGGGCACGCAATTGGCCCTCTCCTCGATTGTCAACCTTCAAGGGCAATCGATCGAACTGGCAGACAATTCCTTCCTCTACGCGCCAAGCGCCAACACGCCTTCGGACTCCACCAAGCCAGCCTTGGGGGTGTCCGGAGCCTCGCTTAGCTCAGGAGTTAGCCTGAACGCCGGAGATTGGCAATTACAGGGTAGCGATGGTTCCTATGCCCTCTCCTACACCTCCGGGCAAGTCTACTTGGATACCGGGGCTGGTATTGATGTTTCCGGTTCGCAAAATGTCGACGCTTCAGTGGCGGAAAACATAATTTCGGTTCAATTGCTCGGATCTCAGCTGGCTAATTCTCCTCTCCAACGAGCCAGCCCATTGCGCGGTAAGACTGTTTATGTCGATATACGACAATACGGCAATTATAACGGCTCCGAATGGGTCGGCACCCCCCTGGCGGATACCACTGGCTATGTCAATTTGATTGAGCGCACGGTTGGTGAATTGACGACTGCCGGGGGGACTGTGGCAATTAATGCCGGTGGATCGGTGGTTATGCAGAAAAACTCCAGTGTAAATGTTTCGGGCGGCTGGATCAATTATCAGGGTGCCACCGTGCAGACCACGAAAGTGATTTCAAATGGGAAGATTCTGGATATCTCCCAAGCCACGCCCAACTTGGTTTACGATGGAATTTACACGGGATATACGTCGAGCTCAACCAAGTGGGGGACAACTTTAAATTACTCCAATTTATTGGTGAATAATTCCCAGTACCAGTCGGGTTACATTCAAGCTGGCAATGGCGGTTCACTTTCCATCTCGGCACCTGCCATGGCGCTTGATGGGGATCTGTCAGGTAATACCGTGAGTGGAACCTACCAGCGCACCCTCCCATCACAAGTAGCGAACACATTTGCCAACACAACGATCGGTTCAACCATGGTCAAGATCTTAGGCTTGCCCACATCGAGTTCGCTTAACTTAAGTTTTCAAGGACAGGATCCCAATACACCAAACAACCCGTCTTACTCCCCTACACCTCCGAATATTTATATTCAATCGGACACTAGCTTGCCCACCGCAGGGGGATTCGGTTCGGTATTGCCAATTCAGCGCGTCACGGAAGTGGATTTATCCCCTGATCTCGTCAACCTGGATGGTTTCGGGAATCTCACCCTTAACAACAGCGATGGCAACATCACGGTCGCCAACGGGGTAACATTGAATGCCGAGGGGGGTGGTTCCATCACCATGCAAGGTGCCAATATTGATCTTGAAGGAAGCTTATCCGTTCCCGGAGGAAGCTTAAGCTTTACGGTTTTTGATTATTCGCCCTATGCCGCCGTTCCCTCGGGTGGAGCTCCGTCGGCAGACTTTAGTCGCGGGCAATTCACTCTCGGATCGTCGTCGGTTTTGAGCACAGCGGGTTTGATTGTAGATGATCGTCCAATTTCAGCCGGAGCCGAAAGTCTGCCGCTGGTAATTAATGGAGGAACGATCACCATCAAAAGCTTTGGCGCCGATCTCGAATCTGGCAGTATGATCGACGCCTCGGGGGGCGTCGCGGTGGATGCCCAAAATAAGCTGACTTACGGGCAAGGAGGAAACATCACGATTCAAACCGGGCAAGATCCGAATCTGCCTTACATTCTTAACGTTCCGACCCTAGACCACCCGCAGCCAGCCTTGGTCTTGGATTCGATCCTGCAATCTTATTCGGGCTCCACAGGGGGCGCGCTTTCGATCAAGGCTCCTTTCATTCAGGTGGGAGGGAGTACTTTACTAAACGGGGATACGCTGGGCAATACGCTCTGGTTGAACCCGACTGATGCTTCAGGAAATTTACTCCAAACGGACTTTTTTGGTCAGGGAGGGTTCACGAGTTTTTCTCTCAGTGGCATTGGCAGCTATACGACTGAGTATCTTCCGGGAATGATCGTAGCGCCTGGTACGACCCTCTTCCCCAAAGCACAGAACTGGGTGGCCTCCTTATCAAACACCGGCGTCACCCTCTCGCCGACATTACTCCCGCAATCGCAACGTTCCCCGGTCAGTCTTGCCTTCGGGGCCTCCACCGTTAAGGATCCGCTTGGAAACATCCTGACTCGCGGTGAAGTCATCCTGGGAGCGGGGGCCATGGTTCAAACTGACCCATTGGGAAGCGTTACGATGAATGCAGGAACCGTGACGGTCTTAGGATCTGTCTATGTGCCTGGTGGGACGATCTCCATTACGGGCGCACCGGATTCGATCGCCTTGCAGTTGAATACCCAGGTTGTGCCAACGATTGACTTGGGACCATCCAGCAGTTTGTCCACGGCCGGCACAGTCGCGCTTACCTACAATGCGTATGGTTTTAAAACCGGTTCTGTACTTCCGGGCGGCAAAATCACGATAGATGGCAATATTATCGCCGAAGCGGGGGCTATTCTCGATGTTTCGGGGGCCAGCGGCGTTTTGGATGTGTTGCCTTCGCAAGCCGGAATGGTCGCCGGGCCATTTTCTCCCGCCAGGGTACCCTTGCGCATTGACAGCAACGGCGGCTCCATCACTTTGACTGGTGAACAGGAATTGTTTACGGATGCCACGCTGCTTGGCGCGGCCGGGGCACCAAGTCAAGGGCAAGCGTCGATGGCGCAAGGTGGGAGCCTATCCATTGCTTCCGGCCTCTTTCTCTTGAATTCAGTGCAGACACCTCTCGACCCCAACTTGGTCGTCTCCCAAAATGATTTGACCATTCCAGACCCGGCTTTTTATCCTGCAGGTCAAACTCCCATAGGATACGTGGTCGTGGATAAAGACGGAAATGCCATCGCTCCCCGGGGGTATTTTGCGACAGACCGCTTTACATCAGGAGGTTTCGGCTCGCTGTCACTGGCGGGTACAGTGCAATTTACCACTGCGGTCAATCTCAACGCTGCGCAAAGTCTCGTTGTGGCCAGTGGTGGAGTAATTCTCTCCAGTTCCACCATCAACCTCAGTGCTCCTTACGTCGCTCTGGGCACGGCTTTTCAAACTCCTCTTTCCGCAGGTCAGCAGCTTACCAATATTTTTGAAAGTGGCGGCTCCTCTTATTACTTTTCTCCTACCGCTGGAACCGGAATATTAAACGTTACCGCCAATCTCATTGATGTCGGCAATCTGTCACTGCAAAATATCGGAACCGTTAATTTAACCGCCATTAACGGCGACATCCGGGGTAACGGCACCCTTGATGTTTCTGGAACTCTTAACCTGACTGCGGGCCAGATTTATCCGACGACGGAAAATAACTTCACGATTGCCGTCTACGATTACAATGGAATCTCTGGAAATGGGACCATAACGATAACATCCGCTGGTTCACGACCTTTGCCTCTTTCCGGAGGTGGAGAATTGGACATTTACGCTTCCAATATCACCCAGGGAGGGGTACTTCGGGCGCCGATGGGAACCATCAACCTTGGTTCTGGGGTGACCGGAGTCACACCTGTCGACTTGATTACGGGTAGTGGCGTGTCGGGGGCCCAGCCAAGTTCAGTGATCACGGCAACTCAGTCGCTGACGCTGACCTCGGGGAGCATTACCTCAGTATCCGCCGTGGATCCCACGACAGGACAGAATATATTGATTCCTTACGGTACGAATTCCAACGGAACCTCCTGGATTGACCCAGCAGGTAATGATATAACCGTGGCAGGAAATGGTTCGAACGCGATTCCTAGCAAGTCTGTCAATCTCTCGGCGGCCAATATCACCGATCAAGGAGGGGCCACCATCGATATCAGAGGTGGTGGCGACCTCTACGCTTACCAGTGGGTTAACGGACTGGGGGGGACGAATGATATTCTCAACACGAACACGAGCTATGCGGTGATTCCAGGTTATGCCTCGGCTTACGCACCCTATTACTCGGCGAACGATTATGTCAACGGTACCCTTAAAGTGGGGGATCAGGTCTACCTAAATGCCAGTAGCGGGCTTCCCGCCGGTGTTTATACCTTGTTGCCGGCCCGCTATGCGCTCCTACCTGGTGCTTTCTTGATCACCCCCAAAAGCAGCACTCCAGGTACTACCGCGTCTGTACAACCAGATGGCTCAAGTATCGTCGGAGGCTATCGTTTTAACGGCACCAATCCGTCTCAAGTCGGTCAGCCACTGCTCTCCTCCTTTGAGGTTGAGCCGGAATCAGTGGTTCGCTCCCGTGCCGAATATGATAATTATTATGCCAATAGCTTTTTAAGCCAGGCCGCCGTTTCGCAGAGCGTCACTGTTCCTCGTCTTCCGTTGGATTCGGGCCAATTGGTTCTGGCTGTGACCAATACGCTCGTCCTGCAGGGGTTGGTCCAATCGCAAGCACAAGCAGGAGGCCTGGGGGGCTCCGTTGATATTGCGAGTCCCAATGACATCCTCATTGCCGGGCCAAATACGGATCTTTCTAGCGTTTCCGCAACCACCCTGATTCTTAATTCTTCCGATCTCAGCTCTTTTGGAGCAGATAACCTCCTTATTGGAGGTTATAGCCAGACCGGAACCAACGGCAGCACGGTTACAGTCACCACGAATAACCTGACCGTCGACAATGCGGGTGCAACCGCGACCGTGAACGGGAAAGTCTTAAATGGCTTAAGTGGGCCAGACATCACCTTGGTTTCCAACCAACTCCTGACCTTGGCTGACGATGCGGAGATCGAAGGCACGGTTGGCTCTTCGACCGAGTCCCCCACACTTTTACTGAACGGAGATGGTACTTACCTTCGCGTCAGTGGTAATACGACGGCCCAGACCATCCGAACCGGGGTAGACTCCACGGATACCCTTCCCTCCATGAATATCGGTGCGGGAGTCATCATCTCTGGCTCAAATGGAAATCCCGCAGGTAGTTTGACGTTAGATTCGACTTACGCGACTTTCCTTGATCCTACCGCCAAGCTTAACGCGAAAACGGTTAATCTTGATAGTGGACAGATTAGTTTGGAGCTTACGCCCCAGACTACCCCGCCCTCAACATTTGGGCTGGTGCTTTCTGGAGAAGCCTTAAGCAACCTCCAGACTTCGGCGCAGGCCCTCTCCCTATTGAGTTACTCATCCATTGATATTTATGGCAGTGGCCAGATAGGCGGCAATGCGGTATCGGGTCAGTATCCGGTCGCCAGTCTGGCTCTTCATGCCTCCGAAATTCGCGGTTTCAGTGATTCCGGTGGAGGTGGCACGGTGACCATCAACGCGCAAAACATCAGTCTTGATAATAGCTCCAATGGAACGGTGCCGGGATCCGTGAATGCCTCCAGCGGAAGCCTCACATTAAATGCCGCAACCATCAGCCTTGGCACCAATCAGGTTAAGGTGGATCAATACGCCAACCTGAACCTTAATGCATCAAGCAGCATTTTGCTCCAGAGTGAGACCAAGACCATTCAGTCGGATTCGACCGTTCTTACCGGAAAAGGTAGTCTAATTGCCTCCGATAACCTGACGATGGATACTCCATTGATCGCAGCGGCCACCTACCTGACGACTCAGGCCGCTGCGAATGAGACGATCCAGGCTGCGGGAGGAACGCTACAACTCAACTCGGCCCAGGCACCGACTACAGCCGTTGATGAGGGTGTCGGGGCGAAGCTGACACTCTTGGGGCAAACGGTAATCACCGACAGTACGATTGCCCTTCCCAGCGGGTCGCTGACTCTCGAGGCAACCTCGGGAAATTTATCCGTAGGTGGGAAATTGAGCGTCGCGGGGGAAGCCCGGACGTTTAATGATTTAACCAAATATACCAGTGGCGGCCAGATCACCCTCACTTCAGATCAAGGCTCCGTTATTTTGGCTGGAGGTAGCACGGTTGATGTCTCGGCGGCGGCGGCGGGCGGTAGTGCGGGAAGTCTTACGGTCAATGCTACGAGTGGCAATTTTACTTTTGACGGAAGTACGATTAATGGGCAGGGAGGACTCGGAGGAACATCAGGTAGTTTCTCGCTGGATATGGCAGGCATTCCTCATCAGCTCGTCGACCTTACCACCCTCAACACCGCACTTAATCTCGATGGCTTCACCCATGAGCGAAGCATTCGGGTGCGTAATGATGATGTCCAGGTGGGGGATGCTGCCACCGACACGGCCATTGCCCAGACCTTCAATCTCTCTGTGGATAAAGGTTCCATCACCGTTGAAGGTAAAATTGATGCCAGCGGTAAGACGGGTGGAACGATTAATTTGGAGGCATGGGGGGATGTTAATTTAGCTTCAGGTTCCGAGTTGACGGTAGAAGGTCTCAATTTCGATGACGCCGGCAAGGGCGGAGTCATCACCCTTGCCGCGGGCTCCGAAACCAATGGGGTGGCAGGTCCCGGCTACGTCAATCTAAACCCTAATTCCAATCTCATTTTAACCGTTGATGCCAATAATAGTTCTGCCGAAGGTGGCAACAGCGCGGCATTGGGGCACTTGACAGGAACCCTGCATCTCCGTGCACCGCAGACCTCTGGTAAGGACGATCTTCAAATCGGAACCATTGCAGGCAATATCGTGGGCGCCTCCAGCGTCGTGGTAGAAGGTTATCAACTTTACACCCCTGCCGGCGGCTCCATTGATAGCGTCGAGGGAAGTGCCGAGACCAGCACGGCCGGAGACGGCTCAGTTTACGGGGATGCCCTTGGTTTCACTTCTCATGCGGCAACCATCCTGGCCCGCCTGCTCAATGGAACGTCGAATGCAAGCCAGTCGGCCCTCTTCGAGATCACGCCTGGAGCCGAAATCATCAATCCAACCGGTGATCTCACGCTTGCCAACAACTGGGATCTTTCCTCCTTCCGGTTTGGCCCCGGCGTTGACGCCAATGTGGTCGGTTCCGGCACTCCGGGCATCTTGACGCTCCGTGCCGCCGGTAACCTCGTCTTCAAGTTTGGGGCCAGTCTGAGCGATGGCTTTGATCCTTCTAATACCACATTTGCCCCCTCGAGTAACCATCTTTGGACTGCTCCTCTCTTGCCGGAAGGGGATCGTTCATGGTCTTATCAAATGGTAGCGGGCGCCGATTTTAGTGGTGCCGAAACCAACGATTTATTGTCTGTGCAGGATCTGCAGAATTCCGGATTGGGCGGTTCTGTCTTGATTGGGAAAGGAGCCCCACCTCTTCCGACAAAATTAAGCGGAGCCCTAAATCAGCGCGCTTACGTCCTTGCCACTTTGGGCTATTACCAGACGATTCGCACGGGTACGGGTGATATAACGATCAATGCCGCTGGTGACGTCCAGTTGCTTAATAATCTGGCCACCATTTACACGGCCGGAACTCAGGCGCCTTCCTTGACGGGCTTTACCACGCCTGCTCTCAATTCTGCGCCGCTTTCGCCCCAATATGGAGCTCAGTATAGCTTGGAGGGAGGCAACATCAGTATTTTCGCGCAGGGCGATATTGGTCATTACAATTCTTCCGGTCAGGCTGATTCGTCCAAGGAATTGCCCACAAATTGGCTTTATCGCCAGGGATCGGTGGATGCCAATGGCGATTATGTTAAGTCGACATCCTGGTGGATCGATTTCAGTAACTTCTTTGAAGGAGTCGGGGCTTTGGGTGGGGGTAATGTTACCCTGGTAGCCGGCGGGAGCGTGAACAACGTGGATGCCTTCGCACCAACCAATGCGCGTATGCCCGTTACCGACGCCAATGGCAATAGTATCTCCCCCAGTGCCACAAATCTGGTTGAATTTGGCGGTGGAGATGTGACCGTTCTGGCGGGTAATAATATCAATGGCGGTGTTTACTATGTTGAGCGTGGTCAGGGTACCTTAAAGGCCGGCAACCAAATTTTGACCAACTCCACCCGTGCAGCAGTCAAGCGGACGGGCAATACGAGTCAGCCCATCACTTGGCTGCCCACGACCCTCTTCCTGGGCAAAGGCAGTTTTGATGTTAGTTCCGGTGGTGACTTGTTACTAGGGCCAGTCGTGAATCCCTTCTGGCTCCCGCAAGGCGCCAACAACCTTTACGTCAACAAGAGCTACTTTTCGACCTATGCGACTACGGATACGATCACCGCTTCTTCCTTAACCGGGTCTGTAACCTTGAAAGATTCCACCGATGGCGGTACCGGCTCATTGACGGCCTGGTATAACAACGTTGTTCTTGCCCCCAATGGAAACTCTATTGCCACGGCCTCTCAAGCTTGGCTCGGCTTGGCAGAAACCAATTTTAATCCGTTTACTACCGTTTCTTCCGTCATGCCGGCGAATTTATTGGTCACCGCTTTTTCCGGCGATGTCAACGTGGTAGGCAGCCTAACCCTCTCTCCTTCACCGACCGGTACCATTGATCTCCTAGCGGCAGGAGCCCTGAACGGTTTTCAGATTAACGGTACCGGTACGGATGCGAATGGATCGACGGTTTCGATCTGGGGTTCCAGCGTCATCAATCTCTCGGATGCCGACCCAGCGTCTATTCCGGGAATCATCAATCCCGTCTCGAATGCCATTGCCTCAACAAATTCAACTATTCTCAATAATGTGAACGAGCTGTTCGCGGAATCAGGCGCCACCCAGAATCTGGTCTTGCAGACGAAACAGGCGTTGCATGCGAATATTAATCAGCAACCACTCCACGCCAATGATCCTAATCCGGTTCATCTTTATGCTGACGGTGGAAATATCTCGGGAGTTACCTTATTTAGCAGTAAGGATGCCCGCCTGACCGCAAGTCAGGACATCACGGACATCGCCCTCTACATTCAAAATGTCAACGCCAGTCAGGTCAGCGTCGTCTCGGCTGGCCGGGACATCATTGCTTATGACGATACTTCCACCTTGCGTCAAATCGCCGCCACCCCCGGCAATGCCTATGTCGGACAATCCGAATCCGATCTGACCGGCACGGGATTGGGAGCGCCTAACGTGGGAGATATTCAAATCAGTGGACCGGGTACGCTGGAGGTTCTCGCCGGGAGGAACCTCAACCTCGGCCTTGGGCCGACCCTGGTCGATGGAACGTCCCTCGGCATTACCAGCGTTGGCAACACCCGCAACCCGGCCCTACCCTATGCCGGGGCTGATATCATCGCCGGATCCGGACTTGGTGCCACCTCTGGGTTGGAGGTCAGTAACCTTAATTTTGGCAATGTCAGTTATATCAATGGCGTGATTGTCCCCAACGATCCAGCCACCTACGGCTCCAGCTTCGTTGCCAATTTCCTCAGCCCGTCGGCCGGAATGGAATCGAGCACCTACCTGCCGGAGCTGGGGGATCTCATGGGCCTTTCGGGTCAATCCAACGCGCAAATCTGGACCGCCTTCAGCCAGTTGCCGGCCAAGCAGCAGGATACCCTGGCCCTCACGATTTACTATGACGTGCTTCGCGATGCCGGCCAGGCCCATACCGCCGGAGGTAGTTACGCCCCCGGTTACGCTGCCATTGCCGCCCTTTTCCCTGGCTCAGGTGGCGTCTGGCCCAACCAGGGTGACATCACCCTGACCTCGCGTGAAATCAAGACCACGAATGGGGGCAATATCAGCCTCATTGTTCCTGGCGGCTCCCTCAATGTCGGCGTCAATGCCAACGGAGGCTCGGTCGTCGATCAGGGTATCCTCACCGTTTCCGGTGGGGCGATCTCCATCTTCTCCAGTCAAAACGTCAATGTCGGTACCTCCCGCATCTTCACCCTCCACGGGGGTGATGAAATCATCTGGTCCAGTTACGGCAGCATCGCCGCTGGTAACTCCTCCAAAACGGTGCAATCGGCGCCGCCGACCGAGGTGCTGGTCGATCCCCAAAGCGCCGATGTCCAGACCGATTTGGCCGGGTTGGCGACCGGTGGTGGTCTTGGCGTTCTGGCCACCGTCGCCGGGGCCGCTGTCTCCAATATCGATCTCATCGCTCCCAACGGCACGATCAGTGCCGGAGACGCCGGTATCCGTGCCTCCGGTAACATCCATCTCGCGGCGCTCGTCATCGATCCCGGTGGCGGCGGCATCTCGGCCGGAGGTAAGACAACGGGGGCACCTGCCGCTGCCGCCGGTCCCAATGTCGCCGGTCTCTCCGCCGCCTCCAATGCCACGGCTGCCACCACAAGTGTTGCCGACCAGGCCGCGCGCCAAGCCGCCCGGCAAGCCGCCTCTCAGGATCAGGATACCCCCTCCATTATCACTGTGGAAGTCGTTGGTTATGGAGGGGGAGATGGCACGCAAGGCTGATTTTATCCTTATGAAAAGGCACTTCAACCCTATTATTGTCACGCATTTGTAACTTTGATGCTTACTTATCTGTAACGTGGTTCCCATACCTTGCGACATCCCGGAAGACCCGGGACGATAGCAACCGACAAACTTATTCAGACAAACGCTAGTAAAACCAACCCTATTCCAACTCCAAAAATGAACTTACTCAAGACATTGACCATCGGCGCAGTAGCCGCTGCCATGACCAGCATGGCTTCCGCTGCGACCATCACCTTGCACGTCGCAGGTTCGACGGCCTTCCGGGCTCCCGTCGAATGTTCGATTATTAATTATCTCGGTGGCACCAGCTGCCACGCGGTCTATAACGGTAGCTCCCTCCTCGGTGGCTTGGGTGCTATCTTTAAAGGCACGGTCGGCTCCAATACGGTTATCGTAGAATGTAACTGGACGGGATCGATGGCCGGTGTCATTGATTTGGCCACGGGAAACCAGATTACCTTCCCCAAGGCTACCGATACTACTATTGCTACCCAGCTCACGACTGCCGCTACCGCTTGCACGGTGTCTCCCTACGGTGTCACAACTCCTGCTTCGGCTAAGCTCGCTTCAGGATTTGCCACTGAGTTGGCCATTCCGGATGCGATCATGTCAGATTCCTACTACACCTCAGTGGAAGCTGCGGTGGCTACGGCCGGTGGTATCAATATCTCGGCTCAACCTGGCACTATTGCGGTCACTCCCCTCACGGGTGATGGGCTGGCTACCTTGATTGATAACACCGATTTCGAGGAAGCCGGTTCGTCTTCTCCGATTGTGACTGGCCCTCAGGGTTATCTTGGTACCTGCGTGTTTGAATGGGTTCTCGGTAACATTGGTTCTGGAACCACCGTTCCTTTCACCAACATCACCCAGCAAACCGCTGCTTACCTGATCAGCAATGGTTCGGCTCCGTTCTCCCTCTTCGGCAGCACGGTTGCTAACGCCTCAAGCACCTTTGCTTATCTGATCGGACGTAATGAAGATTCGGGTACCCGCATCGTCAACTTCGCCGAACCTCAGCTCGGATTCATTCCTACGCCTCTCCAGTACCTTCTCACCTTCAGCGGTGGTACATCGATTGCGAACACGTCTGCGATCCCTGCTCCTGCGGCCAACAACGGCTACTACACGGGTGGTACGGCAACCTTCGTGACGAAGCTCGCTCCTTGGACTCAGGGTACCCCGATCAATACGGAATCGACCATCACTTGGCCGAACAACGCTGGTCACGGTGGTTATGTGTCCGGTGGCGATGTCGCCAAGGTAATCAGCACTCCGGTTAATCAGACGGCTGTTGCGGCTAATTCCGTTCGTGCGACTCAAAACACCTCCAATTCCTACTTCATCGGATATATCTCCATCGGTGATGCGGGTGGTTATGTCACTCCTGGTGCCACGACTCCATCGTCTCCTGCCACGAACGTGACCAACGGAACGACATTGACCTACAATGGCGTGCCATTCAGCGTTGCGAACGTGAACAATGGTTCCTACTCCCTCTGGTGCTCGGAGCACATGTATTACATCGGCTCCGGTACGGGTGCGATTGGCAGCTCAGCCAAGGCGGTTGCTGATGCGATTGCAAACGGTGTTGCGACGACCTTTGTTACCTATGATGGCAATGGTATTGACGCGACGACTATCACTGCTCCTGCGGTGTTCGATGGCGCGGGCGTCAAGCTCAGCCCTCAAGGTACTGCGGGCTCGTTCACCCGTGCGCTCGAAGGTGGAATTTACTCGATCAACTACTAATTAACCAATCTGGTAGTGCGGGTGGTGACACCCGCACTACTGCTTTTTAAGAGAATAAGGCCAACCTAACCCAATAAAATAAAAGTAAAAAAAATGAAAATGACTAAACTTACAACTGTGGCTATTCTCGCTTTGGCGAGTTCAGCCTTCCTCGCTACCTCTGCCTTGGCGCAGAACGTAACATTCAGCAGCGGTGATTTGATCCTCTCGTTTCGTGATGGTGGAAAGAAGGGAACGACCGCAGTCAACAATCTTGAAGTCGATCTTGGTTCTGCCGCCAGCTTCAACTTTAGCTCCGCCGCCACCATTACCCAATTCAACTCTGCTGACTTGACCACGGTCTTTGGTTCAAGCTGGAATACTGATTCAACCCTGCGGTTCAGCATTGCTGGCAGCGATACGACTACGGCCTACAATCTCTACCTCAGCAACCCTTCCAACGGTTTCACCATGCCTACTCTAGGTGGTACGGTTGCTCAAGCAGGAATTGTCGGGCATATCTACACAGCCACAGGTTCGACTGCGTTGACTGCCTCCAATAACTCCACGGAATTAGCGGCGACAACTTCAACGTCGTATTCGAGCGCGATCTATAACGTGAATAAAACCTATGGTGCGAGCACGTATAATTCGGATTACAACTTCTCGTTGCCTGGTTCCACCGAAACGCTCGTTTCATCAACTGGTTCCGTTACAACCGATCTATACAAGCTCTCTTCTGGGAGCACGGTGGATCTCGGTACGTTCAGCCTCAGCTCGGCGGGTGTCCTGTCCTTCACTCCTCAGGCTGTACCTGAGCCCTCCTCCTACGCTTTGCTCGTCATCGCGATTGGTGCGCTCTGCTTCCTCCGCCGTCGTTACGCGGTTAAGGCTTAATTTCTTAATTAAGATTTAAATCGCTCAGTAATCTTGAGGCTCTCCTGCATCGTGCGGGAGAGCCTCAATCTTTTTCACCCTCCAACCCTCGGATTTCGTGGAGAAATCCCATCGAACCGACTAGAAAGTAGAACGAAATCCATGACGAAAGGTTCACGACGGCTTCGCGCCCAGTCCCGCCCGGCCCACTTGGAACCAACCAAGCCGGCTGGCCCTTTCCCTTTTTTCTGGCCCCTACTCCAGTCCCTGGCGATCCTGGCAGGCGGACTCTATGTCTTCTGGCCAACCCTTCACGGCCAGTGGATCGGCGATGATAGCTGGTACATCAGCGAAAACCCCTTGCTGAACGATCCGCAGCGGCTCTGGAAAGCCTGGTTCCAACCGGGAAGCTGGGTTGAGTATTACCCGATTGAAGAGACCGTCCAGTGGCTCCAGTGGCAAATCTGGCGTGAGGATACCCTGGGCTATCACTGGACCAATATCCTGCTCCATCTGACAAGTGCGTTCCTCATCTGGCGGCTCCTGGCCAAATTCAAGTTGCCGCTGGCGTGGCTGGGCGGTCTTCTATTCGTGGTCCACCCGATGACCGTCGATTCCGTGGCCCTGATGAATGAACTCAAGGCCAGTCTTTCTCTTCCGCCCTTCCTTCTGGCCCTTTGTTACTGGATCGATTATGAGGAGAACAAGAAGACGCGTGACTACGCGCTGGCCCTGAGTTTTTTCCTCATCGCGATGCTCTGTAAGATCACCATGGCCATGTTTCCCTTCGTCATTTTGCTTTACGCCTGGTGGAAACGGGGAGGGATCACGCTACGGGATATCAGGACGAGCGTGCCCTTTTTTATCGTGTCCCTGGTGTTAGGCATGGCCACCATCCGTGCTGGTGAAATTTATGCGAAGAACAACACATTTTTGGTGGCGGACAACCCGCAAGGCGATCTCTTGTGGCGTACAGCTCTCTCTGGAGAAACCATAGCCTTCTATTTTTCCCGGTGTTTTCTGCCCATCACGCCTTTGGCAATCTATCCGCAATGGAAGGTGGCCCCCTATTCGCCGCTACCCTATCTGTTCTGGCTGGTTCTCGCTGGCATGATCAGCATTCTCTGGATCAAGCGACGGAGTTGGGGGCGCCACGGCCTGCTGGGGCTTGGTTTCTTTTTAATCATGCTGGCCCCGTTTTGGGGCTTTCATTGGGTTGCCTACATGAATGCCACCTGGGCCCTGGATCATCTGCTCTATCTGCCCATGATTGGGCTGATCGGATTGGTCGTTGCCTCAATGGGAGAAGTGATGCGCCAGCTTTCGACTCCGGGTCGTTGGATGGGGGGTGCCACTTTTGGCGTCGCGATACTTTTCATGGCTTGGGAAAGTCACAGCTATGCCTGCAGATTCGAAGATGAGGAAACGTTGGCGGCTTATAATCTAAGCTATAATCCCAATTCGGCTGGTCTGCATAATAACCTGGGCGTTGTTCTGGCGCGCAAGGGACATTTGAGTGAGGCGGTTGATCAATTTCAAGCTGTGCTTTTGCTTGATCCCCATTCAATGAATGCTTCGCAGAACCGGGGTAAAGCGCTCCTTGAACTCGGACGGATTCAAGAGTCGGTGGAACAGCAGGAAATGACGGTGCGGCTTGCGCCCAATCTTTCGTTGTCCCACCTAAGCCTGGGAGACAGTCTGATACGAGCCGGTCGCCTGGACGAGGCCATTGCGCAATATCAGGAAGCGGTCCGGCTCGAGCCTGATTCAGCCTTGGGACATTACTACCTGGGACTCGCCCTGCGTCAAAAAGAAGCGTTTGCGGAGGCAATTGAGCAATTCCGATTGGCCTTGGCCATCGATCCCAAAGCGGCGCAGGCTTATAACAGTCTTGGCATCGCCCTCTATCTGGAAGGACGGGTTTCAGAGGCGCGCGCGTCACTGCAAAAAGCTATAAGCCTAGATCCTGACTATGCCGATGCCCGGAATAATCTCTTAAAAATCGATGCCCAGAACGCTCCTTCGGCCAACGAGGGAAAACCGCGCTAATGGCTAGGGAGCGTTCACCGGTTCTCTCGGATACCTCTATGGAGTTTTAACTTCAGCCGGGGTTCTCGGTTTAAAGGCGTCGGCCATGCTCTCAGCCTCCTTATACCTCTCAGGCGTCATTCCGTCTTTGAATTCTATTTTATAATGTTCCGCTAACGTGTTCCCCCCCTTGGAGCTAATGATGAACCATTTGTAGCCTTTGATAAAATTGACCTTTACCCCAAGTCCCAGACAATAGGTTAAGCCTAGACTGCACTGCCCGTCGGCATTCCCTTGTTCGGCAGAATTTTCCAAGAGACCAAAAGCTTTTTGCAAGTTTTTCGGAACTCCGAGACCTTTCTGATATAAAATACCCAACAAATTTTGGGCCTCGGCATTGCCTTGTTCCGCAGGATTAGCCAGCCATCTGGCTGCTTCTCCATAATTTTTTTCAAAACCTACCATCCCGGTGTAATAGAGTTCTCCCAAGGCGAGTTGGGCTTGGGGAACACCTTGGATGGCTGCCTTTTCATACCAGACAGCCGCTTCTTTGGGGTCTGCTTTTACGCCGTCTCCCTTTTCCAACCTGGAAGCCAGATTAAGTTGAGCTAACGCAGCACCGTGTTCGGCGGCCTTTCGATACCACTTCACTGCTTCCGCAGGATCTTTGTTTACCCCTTCGCCATTCACGTACATGGTGGCCAGATTGTTTTCGGCTTTTGCATTTCCCTGGGCCGCCGCTTTTTGATAGTAGAGCAGGGCTTTGCTATAATCCTTGGGTACGCCATTACCCTGGTAGTAAGCCTTCCCCAAGACAAACTCGGCTTCGGCATCCCCCTTCTCGGCGCCAGACTGAGCCTCGGCCAAGGTCATATCAGTAGCCTTGGCGGCGATTGGGTTCACACAGAAGAGGGCTAGGTAAGCGGTAGGAACCAAAAAAGACAACGGGAGCAATTTAACTTTCATATAACGATCTTACGCAGAAGGTTACCCACGTTTCACGTTACGATCAGGAAACAATCCTGGGGGTAAGAGGCTGCGCTGGCTTAAAGCATTATTCGTTCATATATCCGGGGAGTTTCTTCAGATTGGTGTAAGTACCCAGATCGTTTGTCCCGATTTAACATGAAAATATGAAGACGTGAAATATATGAAAGGAAGGGAAGCGAGCGTAGGGCAAGTTTAACTGGTTTTCCTCCTTCATGTCTTCATGTTTAAAAGCACCCCGTCTTGAAAGAGACTCCAATGAAATCAGTTTATTCGCTCAGGAAGGCGGCCCGGCGGGAGCCGGACCCTCCAGGGACACCCAAGCTCTGCCATCGACAGCGCGGGAGAGTTGGTTAAATTGGAGGCTTGATGGATAAGTCTGGAATTACTGACATTTTTGAAGAAATCGCCGTGTTGTTGGAGCTGAAGGGAGAAAATCCCTTCAAGGCCCGCGCTTACACCAACGCGGCGCGGATGTTAGATCAATATGATGGCGACCTGGCTCTGCTCGTCGCGGAAAACCGGCTTGGAGAACTTTCCGGCATCGGCGAGGCCTTGCAGCAAAAGATCACCGAACTGGTGAAGACCGACCGCCTGGAGTATTACGAGACGCTCCGCGCTTCCGTTCCGGAGGGCCTGCTGGCGATGATGGACATCCCGGGTTTGGGGGCGAAGAAAATCAAGGCACTCCATGAAAAGCTGAATATTTCCAGCGTCGCCGATCTGGAAGCGGCCTGTCAGGCGCATCGTGTGCGCGATTTGCCCGGATTCGGCGCCAAGAGCGAGGAGAAGATTCTTGCGGGCATCGCCCAGGGCCGCGATTACGCGAAGCTCTTTCGCTATGCCGAGGCCTGGGCACAGGCGGAGGAAATCCGCGAGGCCCTGCGCGATCACGAGGCAGTCCTACAGCTCAGCGTGGCGGGGAGCCTCCGTCGCGGCAAGGAAGTCGTCAAGGATCTCGATTTTGTCGCTTCCTCGCGCCAATCGCAGGAGGTGATGGATTATTTTGTGGAACTGCCCTGGGTCAAGACCGTGACCAATCATGGCACGACCAAATCGAGCGTGCTGCTGGAGAACGGCATGTCCGCCGATCTGCGGGTGGTCAGCGACAAGGAATTTCCCTACGCGCTCCACCACTTTACTGGGAGCAAGGAGCATAACGTCGCCATGCGCCAACGGGCCATCGCGCAGGGGAAAAAGCTGAGCGAATGGGGCTTGTTTGAGATTGGGCCGGGCAAAAAAGCCACGCCGGAAGACGAGGGTACGCTCAGTCCCTGCCGTAATGAGGACGACCTTTTTGCCGCGCTGGGGCTTCAGTACATCCCGCCGGAATTGCGCGAAGATGCCGGGGAGATCGAGGCGGCAGAGAAGGGCGAAATCCCTCGACTGGTCGAGTGGACCCAGCTTCGTGGCACATTCCATTGCCACACGAACTGGAGCGACGGCAAGAACACCCTGGCCGAGATGGCGGGTGAGGCGCGCGAACTCGGGCTCGATTATCTCGGCATCGCTGATCACTCCAAGTCCTCCTTCCAGGCGAACGGTCTGGATGAGCAGCGCCTGGCGGAGCAGATCGAGATGATCGCCACCCTCAACTCGCAGATCGACGGTTTCCATGTCTTCGCCGGGAGCGAGGTCGATATCCTCAAGGATGGACGGCTCGATTTTTCCGACGATGTCCTCAAGCGTCTCGATTACGTCGTCGCCTCCGTCCATAACGCGATGAACCAGGATGAAGATGAGATGACGGCCCGCGTCATCCGCGCCATGGAGAATGAGTATGTCACCATGCTCGGTCACGCTACCGGGCGGCTTTTGCTCCAGCGGGAACCCTACAAGATCAACCTGGAGAAGATCATCGATTGCGCCGCGCGCACGGGGACATGGATCGAGCTCAACTGCAGCAGCTATCGCATGGAGCTCGACTGGCGCTGGTGGCACCGCGCACGGGACAAGGGTGTGAAATGCGTCATCAATCCCGATGCTCACCGGATTTCCCAGTTCTCCATGTTGCGTCACGGCGTGACCATGGCGCGCAAGGGTTGGCTGAGACGCGGCGATGTGATGAACACACTCTCGCTGGAGGCGATCAAAAAGGAACTGGCGCGATAGGGCGCACACTTTTATCCTCCCACGATGTCTTCACCCCGGGGCACGTATCGCCCACTTTTTCCGGGTCGCAAATGGATGTGCGATCTTGTGGCACTGAGTCGCACCATTCCCATTGCCGCGCTGGAGCATCGGCTGAAGCTCTCTCCGGTGATTGCGGCGCGGGAATCGTTAACGCACGCGCGGCCGAGTTGGGTGGCGATTTTTCTCAAGGCGTTCGCCTTGGTGGCCAGCCGACGGGGACGCCTGCGGCAGGGTTACTTTGGCTTTCCCTGGCCGAGGATTTACGAGCATCCGGTCAGCGTTGCGGCCATTACTGTCGAGCGCGAATGGAAGGGCGAGCACACCATCTTCTTCGATATGCTGACCCGACCGGAAACGATGGGGCTCATGGAGGTTCACCAGCATCTCCGCCAGTTAAAGACTGAGCCGGTGGAGAGCATTCATACCTTTTGCCGGTTGATCCGGGGGAACCTGCTGCCCTTGCCACTGCGACGCCTGCTCTGGCGTTGGCTCTACTCCTTCTCCGGGCCGCGTCGCGCCCATTACATCGGCACCTTCGCGATCAATGGCGGGACCCGCTTCCCGATCCGGCCCGTAACCACGACGGGCGCGCTCGGGTTGACGCTCTACTTCGGGCTATTCCAGGACGACGGCTCCATCGATGTCTGCCTGACCTTTGATCATCGCGTGATGGACGGCGGCGAGGTGATCCGGTCCTTGGATGAACTGGAGTTAGTGCTCAATACGGAGATTGCGGCGGAGTTGAAGGCAATTGCGGAGAGGTAGACGGAGCGTGCCGTTTGACGGTGTCTGCCCTCAAGGGATACGCGTTGGGCATCAACCGCCGCCACCGAAGATTGATTCGAGGAATGATTTCATGGTCGCGCCTTGATTTTGCCAAAGGAATTGGGCGGCCCAAGCTTGAGCGGCGGGGCGGTCGATTCCCTTTTCGAGGCGCGAACGAACACCGGCGGCGAGGGCCTCCGGGGAATCGCTGGGGACAAGGTTGACCCAGTCTGCGACGGGCAGGGAATCAAAGACGGGGATATGGCTGGCGACGATGCCTTTTCCGGCGGCCGAGTATTCGAGCAATTTCAGCGGGAAAGTGTAGAGGGCGTTGCGCGGTTCCATCCGGTTTGGCATCAGGCCGAGGCTGGCTTTTTGGAGCCGGTGCCGCAGGGCTTCGCGCGACATCTGGCCCAGGAAGGTGACATTGGCCGGGGCGTTTTGCCGGAGTTGTTCGAGTGGCTTGCCTTCGCCGCCGATGACGGTGAGATGAAATTCCGGGAGTAGCCGCATGGCCGCAATGGCGACGGGGACACCTTTCCAGGCTTGCAGGCTGCCGACATAGATCAATTCGTGGGTGTCCGGTTCTACGGAGGCGTCGAGGAGCATCGCTTCATCGATACCGTCGTGCTGGATATTGAGTGGAACCTGGAGATTGAAGCGGCTTTGCAGGCACTGGCCCAGGTAGCTGGAGATGGCGGTGACGCCGCGAACGTGAGAGTAAATTTGACGCTCGGTTTCGAGGAGGCGGCGATGCTTGGCGTCGGTCTCCGGATAATTATCGGCGAAGATTTCGTGGGCCTCAAAAACGAGCGGAAGCGAGGGATGCCGCTGGCGGAGATAATCGGCCGCTTTCACATGCATGGTAAAAACGCCGTCTGGTTTCAGAGAGGGAATCAGGCGATCCAACTGGCGGTAGAACCAGGCGCCGCTGCGGATTTTCCACGGGCCGAGCGAAATCTGACGCTTGAGCCAGATGATCTTTAGCCGCTCATGGGCACTGCCGCCGAAGAGCTCGCTGAGCTGGGATGCTTGGGTGAGTTGAGCCGAGGGGGCGGCGACGAGGGTGACCTTGCAACCAGCGGCGGCCATGCTCTCGGCGAGGCGATAGACATGATACTCGCGGGCGAATCGGCCGGAAAATTCTTCCGGGAAAATGTAGAGAAGTTTCACGGCAATCGACTTCGTTTAAAGCGCGAGGGCGAGAACCTTTTTGGCCACCTCATCGGGCGAAAACTGATCGCGCAAACGGGTGTGGCGGGCGATGTGGTCGTTCCACTCCGTTTCGTGACGACGCGCGTGGAGTTGCAGCAAGGAGGTCACGAGGGCCTCGGTATCGCGCGCGGGGTAGGTTGCGATATCGCGGTCAGTGAGGAAATCGTTCAGGCCGACCTGATCGGAGAGGAGCAGCGGCAGGCCGACGCAAACCGCCTCGAGTGCGCTGATCGGGCAGGCATCGAGACCGACCGAAGGAACGACATAGAGTTCGCCGGAGCGCATGAGATCGCGCAGGCCGACAGCGTCGAGGCGGCCGCAGAGATGGATGCGAGTGCCCAGATGGAGTCGTTCGATTTGCGCGGTAAGATTGGATTGCTCCGGCCCGGTTCCGGCGAGGGTGAGACGGAAATCGATGCCGTGCTTGTCCTTCAAAATGGCGAGCGCTTCGAACAAATGGGCGAAGCCTTTCCAGCCGACGAAACGGCCGCTGGCGACGAGATGCCAGGGGGCTGCGGCGTCGCGAACCGGAGCCGTGGACGCGGGATGGAAAACATCGAGATCGACGGGATTCGGAATCGAAATCGGCTTGATGCCGACTCGCTCCTCGGCCAGCAACGCAACGCGCGGGCTCACCGCGAAACCAGCATCGACTGCGCCATAGAAGAGATGGTCGCCCGCGTA
>CAIPBM010000153.1 GCA_903863295.1 uncultured Verrucomicrobiota bacterium
CGGTGCCGCTTTCGACCACGATGGCCTGGGGATAATCACTGGCGAAGGTCTTGAAGCTGAAAGTCTGGCCCGCTTTAAGCGGCACCGCATAGCTGAGTTGCCGGATCTTCTCCGGCCCGAGGGCGTCGAGCCGGGGGATGTGATAGCGCTGGGTCTGCCCGCGACCGGTCACGACCAGAACATCGCCCTCGCGCACGCCGCTTGATTCGATATGCGAACCGACCCCGGAGGTGACCTGTTTGAAATTAAGCACGCCGCCATCGGCATCCTCGGTCACCGTGTAGGTCTCGGTGATGGTCATGGGGGTGCTGAGCCTCTTGACCACGAACTGGTCCTCATGCTCGGTGACAAAATGGGGGCCATCGGGCGTTTCGATCGGGGTCGTGATGGTGCTGCCGAAGCCGCAAGGTTTGCCATCAAGAATGAGGACGACCCATTCCTCGAAAATCGGTTTTGCCGAGCCAGTTTTCCCATCAGCGGCTGGTTCCGGGGTCTGGCCGGATAATCCGATGACCGGAAAGAGACACGCCGCGACCAGCGCGAGAATCCGCACCTTATTGAGGCTTTGGGGCATCTGGCGTCGTTGGAGCAGCATTGGTGGAAGCGTCAGGAAGTGTGGCGGGAAGGGGAGCGGCATTGGTGGCATCTGGTGCGGGCGGGGCATTGGTCGCCGTATCGGGCAGGGTTGCGGCTGGGGCAGGTGAGGGTGTGACCAGCGGAACGAAAGCGGGAACTTTGAGGGCGCTGATTTTCGGAACCCAGCCCATCGATTCCGCCACGGGTAGTACGAACTGGGAAGCGTAGGCATAATAAACTCCCTGGTTACCCACGCCAGAAACGGAGAAGCCATGCACGCCTGTATCGTCGGGAGTGAGAACGAATGACCACGTGCCCACGGGTGCCGCCCAGGTCAAATCCTCGGGCAAGGTTTGGCCCTTGAGGGCGTTTGCCAGGTCGCGGTTGAACATGGAGGCCAGGGAAAGATAAGGAGTCACGTTCCGGTAGGCCCGGTCCAAGAGACGCGGGGAATCGATGAAGACCAACTGCGAAGCGCCATTTCGTTTGTCGCCCACCTGCTGCACGAAGCCGTCGTTTTGAGCCACGGTGACCTGAGGGTCGCGCGCAAAGGAACGCACCGCCTGGTTGGCGGTGAGAAAGAAGCCGAGATAATTGCCATCCTCGGTCACGGTCGGGCTGATAGGCGAATCGGGGATGAATGTCAGCACGGCGAAATTATGGTTGTTGGCATTGACCTCCTTGATGACGGCGGAGTCCTCGTAAGCCTTGCGGGTCGACTCGATAATGGCCCTGATCACCGGCTTGAAGTCGTCAGGCTTGGCGAGCTTCACGAGAAGGCCGAGCTCGGGATATTTGGAATCGGTATTCCATTCGCCTTGGATGGAGACTTCCGAGCCGAGCAGGTCGAGGATGTTATGTTGAATATCGAGGCCCACGCTTTGTGTCCAGCCCTGGAGGAAGTGAACCGCGTAGGTGCTGAGCGGATAAAGGCTCGGAGAGCGTTCGGCATTTGCCTGGAGGTTTTTCCAGTACTGCGACCAATTGATGCTGGAGGCCCAGTAAAAGAGGGTTTCGTGGCCGCTGAACTGGAGCGTCTCGAACGCGCAGGGAGTTGCGCCGAGGCCGGAATCGGCCTGGGCCTGATGGGGAACCGGAATGGAAAAACGATCCACGATATCGCCATTTTCAAACCAAGTTCCAAATGCTGCCGCGCCCGTTCCGGAGGCACGTTCGGAGAGATAGTTGGCCAGCGAACCGTTCCCGGCGCTGGCCTGCTTTTGGAGGAAATCGATGCCGGTATGATAATCAATGTAGGCGACTCCCAACGGGTCTTTACCCAGTTGAGACACTACTTTTTGGTACTCGGCATTTTGGGCGAGGCTGGGAGTGGTTGAGGTCTTTTGATAGCGCGCGATCCAGTCCTGCAAGGGAGCCTCGCCCCACGTGGTAACAATCCAGCCATGAATGTGGGCGACACAAATCTTGTTCGCCCCGCCCGGTCCCTGAATCCATTGGTAATCGAAACCGGCGACATTGCCGGTGCCGGTGGTTCCCTGCTTGAGGAGATCCGGCCAGGCTGCCTTCAGCTTTTCCACGAAGCCGTCGAAATCGCCCAAACCGGCCTTTGGTTTCATCGCGGCGATGAATCCGGCCTGCTCGGGGTGATCGGCATCGAGATGGGTAATCGCCATGAATGACTGACCGCTGAGATTGGGGAGAAAGGCTTGGAAGAGATCGGCATTTTTCTCGCCAATCCAATGCTGGAGCAGATCGATGACGGGGTGGGCATTCGGCGAATCGACCAACGCTTTTAAATGCGAGGATTGGTAACCGGCGAGAACCGAGGCGCCGTTGGGGATGGTGGCGAAAGCGACCGTATCGGAGGGAACCAGCTCAGCCGCATCAATCTTGGGTGCGGCGAAGAGATACCACCATGCCCCCGCCCCAGCTCCAATGAGCAAAAGTACGACGAGAACCAGCAACAATCGCAAACGAGTCATAGGCGCTATCATACTGGCTGCTTGTTCGCCAGTTGGCAAATTTTGAAGAGATCCGGGATGCTAGGAATCGCCCCGGGCCAATTCTTCCGCGCGGGTCTTGGCGGCGGCGAGACAGCGGGCCATGAGCGTATTGAGCGCGTCATGCTCCTCCAGAACGGCACAACCGGCCAGGGTGGTGCCGCGTGGGCTTTTCACCTGAGCAGCCAGTTCCAGAGGTGTGAGACTCGATTGCGCGGCCAGTTGTGCCGAGCCGAGGACGGTTTGCAGGGCCAGTTCGCGAGCCAACTTTTCCGGCAATCCGAGGCCCACCGCCGCCTGAATCAGCGCATCCATGAAGTGAAAGACATAGGCCGGGCCGCTGCCGGAAAGTGCGGTGATGGTGTCGATCTGGCTTTCGTCCACGCGCCAAGCTTTTCCGGTCGAAGCAAGGATGCGATCAATCAGGGCAAAGTCGGCTGCGGTGATGGCCGGGCCGCCCGCGTAAACGCTCGCGCCGGCACCGATCTGCATCGGCGTGTTCGGCATGGCCCGGACGATGCGGGCGGTGGGATGCAGTCCCGCGCCGATTTTCCCCGTGGTCAACCCCGCCGCGAGTGATAAGAAGAGTTTGCCCGCACTTGCCTCGCGCAGAAGGGGGAGAACCTCGGGAAAGACCTGCGGCTTGATGGCGAGAATAACGAGATCACTTTCGCGCACGAGTTGAACGGTGTCCGAAGTCCAGCGTGCACCTGCCCCGGGAAAGAGATCAAGAAAGGGTTGTCCCGATTTTTCCGAGCGGGAGGAGCAAACGAGATCCTTCGCCGAGGCGACGCCTGCCCGGACGATCCCTGCCGCCAGAGCCCGCGCCATTTTTCCCGCGCCGATGAAGCCGATAGTCATAGTCGTTCCTCGCACTTTAAATCGGTCGACCTGAGATTGTCGATGAGTCTGTCGGTAGCAGGAAACTCAAGCGAAACGGCGTGTCTGCTAGTCGCCCAGGGTCTTCAGTTGCGCCTCGGCAAAACTGTATTCGGTGAAGTCCTTCACATCGGTGGCGAGGCATTTGTGGAAGTAATGCGCCGCGGTGGTGGAGTCACCGGCGAGTAAGTGTTTCATGCCGGCGTAGTACCAGGCTTCGCAGTGCTGCTCATTGGCGGTTTCAACGCCGGGGATGTCGGAGGCTGCCATCAAGTCGGCCTCGGAGATTTGGCCGAGGAAGAAGTCGGCGATCTTGGAGGGCCATTCGTTCTCCTTGGCGTTCCAGGTTTTTTGCCGCGCCTCACTAAGGTCGATATCGGCCTCGGTCTGATGATGCATTTGCGACCGGGCTAGCCAGATGAAAAGATGGGCGTAATCGGCGTAGTCGCCTTTCGGCGCAAGGCTGCAGTAGAGACTGAAATCGGTCCACGCGTCATTGAACTTGCCGTCCTTGTACTCCGTCTGGGCGTTCTCGTAATAATCCTCCGGGGTGTCCTGGGCCTGGCCTAGGGAGGGGGAAATGGCAAGCAGCAGGATCAGGAGGAGCCAGGATCGCTTGCGCATGAAAAGAATGTCAGTGAGGTGGCGGGGTTGGTCAAGACGATTGCCCACCGCTTGCCTTGCCATCGCGCATCCGCCGCGCTAGGTTTGGCCCCTTATGTTACGCGCCGGAATCGTCGGACTCCCCAATGTTGGGAAGAGCACACTTTTTAACGCAGTCACCCGCACCCGCAAGGCGCAGGCGGCCAACTACCCGTTTTGCACGATCGAGCCGAACAATGGCATCGTGACGGTCCCCGATGAACGGCTGGCCAAGCTCTCTGAAATCTCGAAGTCGCAAAAGCTGATTCCGGCCGTGTTCGAGTTCGTCGACATCGCCGGACTGGTCAAGGGCGCGAGCACCGGGGAGGGTCTGGGCAACAAGTTCCTGACCCATATCCGGGAAGTCGATGCGGTCATCCAGGTGGTGCGCTGTTTTGAGGACGACGATATTCATCACGTCTCCGGGACGGTTGATCCGGTGCGGGACATTGAAGTCATCAACACCGAACTCGTTCTTTGCGACCTGGAGACGGTGCAAAAGCGCAAGGATAAGAACACCAAGGCGGCGCGTGGGGGCGACAAGCAGGCCAAGGCTGAGAACGATCTCATCGCCAAGCTGGAACCGCATCTCGATTCAGGCAAGACGGCAGTCGTGCTGGAGATGACGCCGGATGAAAAGGCGTTGATGAAGGGGTTCTTTCTTCTGACTGCAAAGCCGACGCTTTTTGCCTGCAATGTGGCCGAAGGTGAACTGGCCAATCCTGATGCGAACAAATATGTCCAGGCGGTGCGTGCGTATGTGAAGACTCATCTTAACACCGAAGCCGTGGTGATTTCGGCACAGATTGAATCCGACCTGGTAGACTTAAGCGAGGCGGAGCAGAAGGAATATCTGGAAAGCCTGGGCGTGAAGGAATCGGGCGTCGGGACCCTGATCCGTGCGGCTTATCATTTGCTGGGACTGCGAACCTATTTCACCACAGGCGAAAAAGAGACGCGCGCCTGGACGATTCACGCGGGCGACAAGGCTCCAGCGGCGGCGGGTGTCATCCACTCTGATTTCGAACGTGGGTTCATCGCGGCGGAATGTACCGCTTATGAGGAATTGGTGAAGCTTGGTTCCTTTGCCAAGGCACGGGAAGCGGGACGCCTCCGCATCGAAGGCAAGGAATACACGGTGCAGGACGGGGATGTGCTGGAGTTTCGGTTTAATGTGTAACCGACCTTGCCCCGGCATAAATTTGAATTACTTTTACACCAATGAGCGGCATCGATTATTTAACCAATGAACTCGGCCAGAGAAAGGCCGTCGTCATCGATTTAAAAAAGCATGCCCAGCTTTGGGAAGATTTTTACGACACCCTCGTCGTGAAGGCGCGCAAGATGGAGCCTCGGGAATCGTTGGAGTCTGTGCGGCGGCGATTAAAAGCCAAATAGACGCTCGACGCTCTTCGAGACAAGTTTAGCCTAGCAGGGGAAAAGCTTTTTTGGTGTTTGTCAGTAATAATACCAGCGTGACCAACTACTCTATCACCTTTGCCAGATCGGCTCGCAAAGAGATTGAAGAACTTCCCCCTCACGTTGCCGTACGAATTCTTGATCGAATTGATGCCTTAGCTGAAGTGCCTCGTCCGTCTGGAGCACTCCCTTTGAGGGGTGAATCAGGCTTGTGGCGCATGCGCATTGGGGATTACAGGGTAGTTTATGCCATTGATGACAGGAAGAGGGTTGTCGATATTTCAATCGTTCGTCATCGCAAGGATGTTTACCGGGATATTTAGAATCAATGAAAACCTTCCGCCGCGTTTGGATCTATGCCCGGGTCTATCCGGGACTGTGCCTGGCCACTTTCAGTGCGGCCATCGCGGGAACCCTGGCCAGCCTGGTATTCCCGAAGGTCACCGGGCTGGTCATCGACAAGGTGCTCACTCCGCATCGCGGAGACCTATTAATTTATTATGTTTTAGTCGTGGCGGCGGCATTTCTCGCCCAGAGCGCGTTGAATGCATTGCGGATTCGCTTCAACAATACGTTTGAGCAAAAAGTGATCTTTGACCTTCGTCGGGATCTCTACCGCACGCTGCAAAGGCTGCCTCTGCGCTGGTATGACTCGCGCGCCACGGGGGATATCATCACGCGTGTCATCGACGACGTAACCGCGATGGAGCGGGTCTTGATCGATGGCGTGGAACAGGGACTGATCGCGATCCTGACCATCCTGGGAGTGGCGGTGACCCTCTTCAGTCTGAATCCCAAGCTTGCCGCGTGGATGCTCCTGCCGATGCCGGTTCTTTTTGGAGGTGCCATTTGGTACACGCTCACGGCCAAGACTCGCTACAGCGCCCAGCGCAAGGCCGCCTCGGCGATGAATTCGCTTCTGCTCGATAATCTGCAGGGCGTGAGGCAGATCAAGTCCTACGCGCGCGAGGAGACCGAGCTGGAGCGATTTTCAACTTCGGCGCGGCTTGTGGGCGAGACGCAACTCGTAATTATGCGGACGTGGTCGTGGTACTCCTCGGCCATGGCGTTCTTTGGCACGCTGGGGAGCGTCATCGTGCTTTATATTGGCGGGCGCGATGTGCTGGCGGATTCGATGACGGTGGGGGAGCTCTTCACCTTCTTTCTCTACGTCGCGATGTTCTACGAGCCAGTGAAAAGCTTGCACCAGATCAACCAGCTCTATCAGGCGGGACGCGCCTCGAGCGATCGCGTGGCCGAAATTCTCGATGCCGCCCAGGAGAAGTATGGGGATCCGGATGACCGGCCCATCGTCCGGGCCAAGGGTCAGGTCGATTACCGCCATGTCGTCTTCGCTTACCGGTCGGATGTTCCGGCGTTACATGACATCAACGTCTCCGTGAAGCCGGGGCAGTGTGTGGCGTTGGTCGGGCCGACAGGGGCGGGAAAATCGACGCTTGTCTCGCTGCTAAGCCGATTTTACGAAGCCACGGGCGGTGAGATTCGGCTCGATGGCCGTAATGTCGCCGATATTTCGTTACGCGAATTGCGCGAGCAGATCGGCGTGGTTTCGCAGGAGACCTTCCTTTTCAATGCCACGATTCTCGACAATCTCCGCTTTGGTCGACCGGAGGCGACCCGCGAGGAGATTGAGGCCATGGCCCGCGCCGCTTGCGTGCATGATTTCGTTTCGGCGTTGCCCGAAGGGTACGATACCCATGTGGGCGAGCGTGGGGTGAAGCTCTCGGTCGGCGAGAAGCAGCGTATTTCCATCGCGCGGGCGTTGCTGAAGAATCCGCCGGTACTGGTGCTGGATGAGGCCACGGCGAGTGTCGATACTTCCACGGAGCAGCTTATCCAGCAGGCGCTGCAGCGTTTGCTGGCGGGACGCACGTCCTTTGTCATTGCCCACCGGCTTTCCACCGTCCGGCATGCGGACCTGATTTTGGTGCTGAAAAAAGGGCGGATCGTTGAACGGGGTACGCATGAAGAGTTGCTCAACCAGAATGGACTCTACGCGAAACTTTGTCGCGCCCAGCATACGGATCGCTTTTCCGAAACCGATGTGGAAGCCGTGCTTGCTGACTTGTGAGTGCAGATTGTTGGCCCGGACAACTCGTTGTCCGGGCGCGCGCAGCGCGCAGGAAGCGAGGTCCTCTGCAATGTCGCCAAGCGCTTCCTGTCGCCTTCGGCGACCTAGATAATAAATTGTCCGGGCAACGGAATCTATGAAGCCTTTAGACCGGGAATGACGTCGATGGGAAAGAGAAGACCTTCGGGAGTTTTAATCCAGTTATGACCCTCGGCATCGTTTACCTCTAGCCCGAGTTCATCATGAGTATATTGGCCCAGGCCGGTCTTGCGAAATCCGGCGGCCTCCATGCGGGTATCGACTTCATGATCGAGAGGATGGGTTCCCTCATAGATGGGTTGGCGGATGACCGGAACCATGCGCCCGCTTTCGGCATGGTTGGTGAGTCCAGCGAGATCGGCCCGGTCGCCGAAGAGGAGATCCGAGAGGAGCCACCGCGAGAGATACTCGCGGGGAAACCAGGGTTTGTCCTTCCAACGTTTATAGAGATAGCCGGGCTCGGCGGCGTCTTGGAAGATATCGTGCTCACTGCGACCGCCCAGTTCCTCAAAATGAAGGAAATTATCTGCTGGGATGATGGCGTCGTGGTGAGCGGCCCAGCGCTGGATTATTTTTCGGTCACGGGCGGGATCAGCTTCTGATTCCGTCTCATTTGGTCGCGCGAAGCCTCCAAGCTCATCAAGGGTTGCCTGGCAGTGGCCTCCACGGCCTTCCGCGAGGACTCGTTCTCCATCCAGGGCCATCTGGAGGAGGTGTCGGGCATGCCGATGGTCTTGACGCGCTGACTCATGACCTGATCCTATACCTTCAGGATCATTTGGTAAATCAGAACCTTTGCGTTCCGGCATGATTTTACCTTAGCACAGCAGCCCTCGTTCCAGATAGCGGAACCCGCATTTGCAGGGCAGCCGCTTTTTCGATACGCTTGGAACGATATGGATCATCCGATGAAGAATCTCGTGGAACAAATGCTGGAGTCTTACGCGAATTGCGGCGGCATCAAGCATCTCAACGGTGAGAGTTTGCCCTCGAAGATGGCCGTGGCGGCGCTGACGCAGGATCTGTTGCATATCATTTTTCCCGGGTTCATTGCGGAGCAACAGGTTTCGATGCAGGATCTTCCGCACGAAACGGCGCTGCAACTGAGCAGCCTGCAGAAGCGGCTGAAACGCGAGATCGCCAAGAGCCTCCAGATGCATCCGGTGGCGGGTGAAAATTCGGAGAGCGTCACCATGGCTTTCCTGGGGAAACTGCCGGATGTCCGTTGCCTGATCCAGACCGATGTCGAGGCTGCCTTTCAGGGCGATCCGGCCGCGGCCAACCGCGAGGAGGTCGTCCTGGCTTATCCCGGCGTGGAGGCGGTCGCGGTGTTCCGCATGGCCCATGTGCTGCACCAGCTCGGCGTCGCTTTCTTGCCCCGGATGATGACCGAATGGGCCCATGCCCGGACGGGGATTGATCTCCATCCCGGCGCGGACATCGGTTCCCATTTCTTTATCGATCACGGAACCGGCGTTGTGATTGGCGGGACGGCGAAGATCGGCAACCGCGTTCGCCTTTACCAAGGTGTCGGTCTGGTTGCGCGCAGCCTGGCCAAGAACGTGGAGCGGGACGGACTCGGGATTGCGGTTGGTGGCAAGCGGCATCCCACGGTGGGCGATGACGTGACCATTTATGCGAATGCCACCATTGTTGGCGGCGACACGGTCATCGGGGATCGCTCCATCGTCGGCGGAAATGTTTGGTTGAGCCGTTCCATTCCGCCCGATTCCGTCGCGGTTTTCGAGGCCCAGCAACTTACCCTTCACCCCCGGCAGCGCCTGGCCGTCGATTGGGTCATCTAAGGGAAAGAAGGAAAGGAAGTCATGTCGCGCTTTTACCTGGATGACAACGCGACGACGCAGCTTGACCCGCGCGTGCGTGCGGTCATGGATCCGCTGCTGGCGGGACATCTGGGCAATCCCTCCAGCCTTCACGCGGAGGGACGGCGTGCGCGTGGGGAAATTGATGCGGCGCGGGACAGCATTGCCGCCTGGTTGAAGGCGAAGTCGTCTGAGATCGTCTTCACCAGCGGCGGCACGGAAAGCTGCAATCTGGCGGTGCTGGGGCTTGCCCGGGCCAACATGGGCAGGGGACGCCACCTTATCACTGTGAAGACAGAGCACCATGCGGTTCTCCACGCCTTCCAGGCCCTGGAGAAAACGGGCGACTTTACGGTCACTTATCTCGATGTCGATGCCGAGGGCTTGATTGACCTTGAGGAGCTTTCGGGCGCAATTCGCCCGGGCACCATCCTCGTCTCGGTCATGAGCGCGAATAACGAGACGGGGGTGCGTCAGCCCATGCGGGAGATCGGCGAAATCTGTGCCCGTCACCATGTTCTTTTCCATACCGATGCGATCCAGAGCGCGGGCAAGGAGTCACTCGACCTCAAGGGCTGGCAAGTCAGTGCACTAAGCCTCACTTCGCACAAAATTCATGGTCCGCTGGGAGCCGGATTACTCTGGCTGAAGGCAGGGGTGCCCATCTCGCGGTTGATGGAGGGAGGATCGCACGAAAACGAGCGTCGGCCCGGTACCGAAAACGCCGCGGCGATTGCCGGTTTCGCGGAGGCTGTACGTCTGCATGGAGAGATCGATCCAGCCGAATCCGGGCGTCAGTTCCGTTGGACGGAAAGACTTTGGCAGGAGCTGACCGTACTCGGAGGGATTCGCCGGAATGGTCATGACACGCAGAGGCTGGCCAATACTCTCAATGTCAGCTTTCAGGGATTACACGGGGAGGATTTGCTCATCGGTCTCGATCTTGCCGGACTGGCGGTGTCCAGTGGATCAGCTTGTCTTGTCGGTTCGGTTCAGCCTTCGCATGTACTGGCGGCCATGGGTGTGCCCGCCGACTGGGCAGCGGCGACGGTTCGCTTTTCCATCGGTGCCCAGATTCGGGATGAAGACCTGAACGAGATAGCGGGGCGTGTGGCCCAGGTGGTGCAACATCAGCGCTCCTTGCGCGGGTGGAAGCCTGCCCAGTCATTGCCCCGGGACATTTTGCAGGAGGCGACCGCATGAACAAAAACGGAGCCAAAAAATTGCGGATTGGGTTGATCGGCGCGGGAGGCATCGTCCGGCAGCGTCATCTGCCGGGACTTCTGGCTTTGCCGAACGTGCAGGTTGTCGCCGTGTGCAATGCCCGGCTGGAAACGGCCCAGCGCGTTGCGAAGGAGTTCCACATCCCCGAAGTCGTTGATGACTGGGCGGAGATGCTCGATCGGCGCGATCTCGACATCATTTGGATCGGGACACCTCCCCACCTGCATGCTCCGATCAGCATTTCCGCACTGGAAGCAGGCAAGCACGTCTTTTGTCAGGCCCGGATGGCGATGAATCTGCGGGAAGGGCGGGAGATGCTCGCGACCGCCCAGGCGCGACCCCATCTCGTCACCATGCTTTGTCCGCCGCCGCACGGTATGCGGGGAGGGCGCTTTTTCCAGAAGCTGCTGCGCGACGGGTACGTCGGTGAACTCTGGCATTTCCGTCTCAACGCCATGAACGGCCAGTTCTCCGATCCGCTGGCGCCGGCCCATTGGCGGCAGAAGACGGAGCTCAACGGCATCAATGTCCTTTCCGTGGGCATCTACGCGGAGGTTCTTCAACGTTGGCTGGGAACCCCGCGAAGGTTGCATGCGCAGATGAAGGTCTCCGTGCCGAAGCGCGAGGGGTATGTGGTGCATGTGCCTGATTTGGTTCAGGTTTTCGGCCAGTGGCCCAATGGCGTGGCCGGAAGCCTCGAATGGAGCGGCGTGGCCCAGTTCGCGCCTGACGAAACGCTGTCCCTTTACGGTCGCGATGGGACGCTGGTCTACAATTTCACCGAGGACGAAATCTGGGGCGCGCGTCGGGGTGAAAAGGAGCTGCGCCAGCTGATTATACCCGCAGAACTTGAGACGGCTTGGACGGTGGAAAAAGATTTTATCGAGGCGGTGGTCAAAGGGGGGCACCCTGAGCCGAGCTTTGAAACGGGGGTTCAATACCTCGAATTTACCGAGGCGGTGAACTTGAGTGCCCGGGGTGGGCATGCCGTCGAATTGCCCTTGCCGTAACGCGGACTCTTTTTTGAAATCCGTCATCCTGAGCTTGTCGAAGGATCAGCCCCTGGGGATTTGCTAGTCATATGAGAATTGTGAATAGGCAATGGAAGCTGATCCTTCGACAAGCTATTAGAAAAGCCTCCAACTAGAGCTACTTGCATGAGTAGCGGGCTTCGGCATAACGGAATGCATAGCAAGTCTGTTTGGTTGACATCCGCCTTGATAGCATATGGCGACAGAAATCTCAAATGGTAAGCAGACAGTCAAACTTTATAGCTCGGTCAATCGCGGTAAGCAAATGTACCAACTTGCCTTTTACCAGGCAGGTAAGAGGGTTCAGAAAAACTTCTCGGACAAGTCGGAAGCGAAGCGGGTAGCCAGGCAAATTCTCGGTGAATTGACAAATGATGCGGTGGCGGTCGAAAGCATGGCCACGCCTGAATTGGAAAGCCTCGTGGCGGCGCGCAAAGTTCTCGCGCCGAATTACGCGCTGCATGTGGCTGTGGAAGAACACGCGCAGGCGATTGGCAAACTCGGCAAGGCAACCCTGCGGGAAGCGGTCGAATTTTTCCTGCGACATCATCGCTCAGATGTTCCCCGGTTGCCGCTGAGCGAAATCGCGGAACAATTCGCGCGGTCACGTGAACAGATGGGCCTTTCCACTCATTACGTCTTCCTGTGCCGGAAGTTTACCCGACAGATGGCAGACGCCTTTCCTGGCTCATGCCTGAGCGATTTGACGACACCTGCGCTCGACAAGTGGATCGGTGGACTAAAGCTTGGAGCGACGACCAAGAACGACATGAGGCGAGTACTGGGAACCTGCGGAAATTGGGCCGAAAAGCAGGGCCACCTGCTCAAGGGCTACAGTCCCTTTCCCGGCATGGTGCGGTACAAGGAAACAAAATCAGACGTTTCGATCTTCACCCCTGACAACATCGCCAGTCTCCTCAAGAAATCCGATGCAAGCTTGCGTCCCTATTTGGCACTCGGGGCCTTCGCAGGATTGCGCACGGCGGAATTGCAGAGGCTCGATTGGAAGGAGATTGATCTGGATCGCGGTTATATCACGGTGGCGGCGAGCAAGGCCAAAACTCGGCAACGGCGTTTGGTGCCGATTTCGGACAACCTCAAATTGTGGCTCGCTCCCCTCCGGCAAGCTTCGGGCCCGGTCTGCCTCCACGCCTGCCCGCAACATGCGGCAAGAATCCTCTGCGAAGGATTCAAATGGGCTAAGAATGGCTTACGTCATTCGTTCATCTCGTACCGGCTAGCCATCCTGCATGACACTGCGCGAGTGGCGCTTGAAGCGGGTAATTCGCCAGACGTAATCTTTTCTCACTACCGGGAATTGGTTGCGCCAGAAGCCGCGCAAGCGTGGTTCGCGGTGAAGCCGGCTTGATACCGGAGCTTTTATCCGGTGGCCTTTAGAGTGACATCTTCGGGCCTCCGGATTCTTGCCGGGGTGTAAAATCGATCTTGGGGCGTGGTTTTTCGGCTTGTTCCAATCGGAAGCGGGCGAAGTTTCGCACCTTTTCCATCGTGCTTTGCCGGATGGCCTCAAGAGGCATTACCTCATCAAAACGGATGTCCCACTTTTTTGTCGCCAATTCCGCCTTGGAACCGGTGATCGTTTCGCGAAGGTCTTCCAGCCGATTGACAACCAGCCGTTCTGAAGCTTGTTTTTGATCGCCAAGGACAATTAAGTCCTTGGCGAATTCGTGAGCGCAAATTTTCATGATCTGGACATGCTTGACGTCCTGTCGATTGGTTTGATCGATGTTGGCAGCATTGGCGATTTTGGCCTTCAGACACGATATTGCATCGAGAACCCGCACCTCGGTTCCCTGAATCACCAAGTCGAAGGTATTCTCCAACTCGGCTCGCCTCAGGCCATTGACGCCGGTAAGAAGCTCGACCTTTATTTGAAGGTTCCCCTTGGGGATCATGACGTAGCCAATACCCGGGCTGCGGGGTGGTGACAGCGTTACCTCAACTCCATACTTTTGTGCGAGGCTATCGAGGATTTCCTTGGGACCCCATAAGTCCAAATCTTTTGACGTAAATGGTGCGTAGGGACTTAGCCGTGAGCCTAATCGCGTGGCATAGGTTAATGCCCAAACATTGACCGCATGACCGCCCACAATAACCGGCAACTCACCCTTGGTTCGTACCGAAACAACTTCGGCAACGTCAGGGAAAGATGTCTGAGGACGGAGTTCAGGCATGCATACGCTCGTAACGCTCAGCGTATTCAGCCCACTTCATTTCGATCACCGAATCGATGGGGAAAAGCGAATTTTCATCCTGAATCTCGCGAGCGGTTTTCTGGCCGGAGGCAATAAGCTCCGCCGTCACGCGACGCTCTTCGGCGTGCTCGCGCTCGTTTTCTTCCCAGGATTGATACCTATAGGTGATCATGTTGATTGCCTTCGATGCTGTTAGGATACGCATTTTCGTGAGTAGTTCAATCTTCGGCTTTGCGCCTCGCACGATGCACAGAGGCAACCCGGAAAACCCACCCGACACCGCCAAGACAGCCAGCGACCATCGGGAGCCCTCCCCCCGCGTTTTGAACCCCGGCCCCCTTTCCCTCGGGCCGGGGATCGAAACGCGGCACACCAACCGCAGCAAGAAGCAACCGGCGTGACACGCAGCAGCGTGGCGCGGCGGTTGCTCGGCCTCGCAACCCGCCAAAGAGTTGGAAAACACATCTCACACCGAAGAAGAAAACGTCCGTTGCTTGAGGGGAACTTTGTGAAGGATAAGCGGAAAGTCCCCCCGCAAAAAAAAGACGGAATGGCGATTTCACAAAGCCACCGCCAGTGTCATCGAGAGACAATCGCTATTCGACTAATCGACGGTTTTGATAGTCGCGGCTTTTTCCCGGACAAACTTCCACGAAGATCTGGCCATCGCTTGCAACAGGCCAACCGCGAGGGCAAGCAAGAGAGCGGGCACCCACCACGGAAAGAGAATGGCACTGCCCGCAAGAATTGTACCGACCCCTACTCCAATCGTAATCCAATGGACGGCGGACGCATCAGCCAAATGGGTTACGATTTCCTTAATCGATAGACTGATAATTTTGTTGTTCTCCGTCGCCTCGGCGGTCTTCTGGTTCGATTCGCGGTTCAATTTCAATTCGGTTTTGATCTCGCTCAACTCCGTAAGTAGCAATTCCCCTTGAGTGTTTGATTTTCTCATTAAATCGGCGATGCGCCTGCCCTCCGAAACGATTTCTTCGTTATTTTGGGATGAGGCCCGTAAATAGGAGGTGGCGCGGGTGGCCTCGTCTTTAAACGAGGCCACCACGTTCGCATTGCTGGCCTCCACTCGCTCGTGAAGATTGGTCTCTAATAAACGGCCTCGGTCCAAGAGTTTCCTGAATTCCACCATAGCCTCCCGCAACTCCTGTGGGGCCTGACTTACCCGGCGCGCGCAAGCGGTCAGCAAGATGGCCTCATTGACCGGGGCGCTGTTTGGGTCGCCCTCCGCGAATTTATAAAATGCCCGCGTTACGAGGTCGCGTTGCGGCGCGATTAGCCCCTCGACCAGGAAATTTAAGATGTCGTCATTCCTATTCATGGATGTCGAGCGGGTTGAACTCGTCAATGGTGAGACGAGTCAGGCTGTCTTTGACCCGCAGCACCTTCTTGAGGATCAGGGCCGTGTCCGGCGTGAGCACGCCAGCGGCGTCCTCGCATTGCACATAGATCCGATTCAGGAAATGTTCAATTTCCTTCCGGCAAATGAACGGGATGGAGAGCGTCTTGGCCGCTTCGACATAAGTCAGGTGCCGTTTGTTTGCCGCACTGGCCGTCTTGATCTCTTCCAGCGTTGTGTTGGTGATGGTGGGCAACTCGATCACCGGCACGTGGTGGCGTTTGAACAACTCGGCCAAGGCCGTCTCGTCAAATGCCTGGCTGCGGAACCGGGCCGGATTCTTCACGAGAACGTAATCGACCCGACTGCCAAGAGCGCGGTAGGTCTTGGCCATGCTTGCTGTCGCGGTCGGATCATCCGCCGCAAACATTAGGATGGTCATGCGTGTCTCGTGTTCGTCCAAAGCGTCGAGCACGCGGAGCGATTCCATGGCTCCGAGGAGGAAGTCGGTAGCCTGCGCGGGAAAATCGGCCACGGCCAGCGGTACGTCCGGCAGCGACATAATGAGTTTCAAAAACTCATCCGTGGAGCGGGTGGCATCGACAAAGGCGGCTTCGGGGAACTTCTTGCTTAGGGTCAGGTGCTCGGCGTCGCAATCGACCATGGCAACGGGTATCCCGGCGAACCTCGCCCAGGCGATAATTCCTTCCTGCATGGTGGATTTTCCGATGCGTCCGCTGGATTGAAAACAGGTAACTAAACGATGATTGATTTTAAGGTGTGTCATTTTCTTTGCGGTTGGGGTTAAGAACGGTCCACGGGGACCGCTTTCTACCCTTAAGGGGTGCTGTCAACGGGTCGGAGCCGAACTCACTCGTGTGCGCCGGAGATTCGGTCAACTCTGGTAATTCCGGTAATGCCGGTTTGAACCTCGGATGGCTGATCGACTCCGTTGCTGGAGTCATGCCCAGCGGATACCGGCGCTTCAGTCGCCGTTTCATAAAGGCATGTACGGCCTGCTTGGTCGTTGTGATTCCCTGCTCGGCCAATAGCTGTGCGATAGCTTCCCACGTTAGACGTTTACGCCTCGCTTCGAGGATGAAATCGAAGTGAGGCTCCAGTATGCTTTGAAAAGGTTTGCCGCCGTTCATACCTATAGCGGGCAATGTCAACCGTTCGCACAAATCTACGGTTGTCTCCAGATGTCAACGCTTCACGCGCGTGTCAACCTATGCGAGTGTTGAAGAGCAGAGATAAGCGATGACGGAATTGGCTCTCAAATCGACCTCAAGCGACGCTTAGGGACATGTGTGGATACTCCTACTTTGATCTGCTTGCGCTCTGATTTTATATCCCATGATTAGGCTGTTTATGGGTTGAATTTGGCTTAGGTGACAAGATTACAAATTGGACATTATAGAGGTAAGGAAATGCCATATTGGTGTTCCTATGAGTACGGGTATGTAAAGAGACGTGATGGGTCAAAATAGAGCCTATTTTTGAGTTAAAGTGGGCCATGGTTTCAAAGGTAGTTTGCACGTCGGCTCAAGGCGCGATTGATTATTATAAGAATCATCTCAATGCCGCTGACTACTTCGTGACCAGTGAAAAAATGGATCGAGGTGAGTTCATCGGCAAGGTGGCGGAACGGTTGAATCTCTCGGAAAAAGCCATCACACGGGAGGAGTTCGTCGCTTTCGTGAACTGCGACATGAAAGCTTTGGGAGCGGATTCATCAAGGCCCAGAGTTTCGGAAATCAAGTATATCGAATTCACCCACAGTCCTCCTAAAGCGGTCAGTGTGGTGGCGGCGGTGGATGATCGGGTCAAGCTTCAACTCTACTCCGCGGTCAAAGAGGAACTGAAATGGTTCGAGCAGCAGGTCGATGTACGCGACCGACGTGGAAATTTGGCCAATGAAGAGATGACAAAGCCGACGGGAAAGATGCTGGCCGCTTTATTCCAGCATGAAACCAGCCGCACCAACGATCCCGATTTCCATGTCCATGCGCTCATCGGCAACGTGACCTGGGACCAGGAAAGGCAAAAGTATCTGGCGGTTCATTACGGCCAAATGCTGGAACTGCGCACGACGCTGGACGCGAGGATTCACAACAATCTGGCGGCGCGCATGGGCAGTCTCGGCTATCAGGTCGAAACGGCTCCCGCTGGCTTTGGCTTGAAGGAAGTCCCCCCGTCCGTCGTGGCCATGTTCAGCGAGCGGGGCAATCAGGTCAAAACAGTGAAGTCTCTCCTCCAACTTGGCTATACCGCCAGACAGATAAGTCGAAATTTGAAGAGAGAGCCGGAAACTGAAAAAAGACGAATACTGGCCAGGCCTGAATTGCTAAAGGAACGATTGGGCGGCGCGGAGGGTAAACCTCTCTTGGTGATGAATCACAAAATAGACCAAATCGCCGTCAAATTGACGCGCCCGGAAAAAGTCCGCATCACCAGTAAAACCCTGCGGGAAGATGTCGGAAAACGATTGGAGCAAGCGGGGCTTAAGCTGCAACATCCGTCGCCCTGGGCCGTCAAATCCAGCCTGGATTTGCCGTTGGCGATCAAGCAGGGGACGAAGATCGCCTTCGACAAGGAAAGCGTCGTTCGTCTGGATAAGTTGCAGGGTGAAATTGTCCGGCTGGCTCCGGGTCAGGTCGCCAATGACGTGATGACACAACAATTACGGCATGACCGGCAATTCCTCATGCGGCGAATGGAGGGCCATGAGGTGGTGACGACTCGTCAAATCCTTGGGGAAGAGCGGACGCTGCTTCATTCGGTGACCATGGGCTTCAATCAACGTGAACCTCTGGTAAAGAATTACGTCACGCCTTCCGCGCTGGTGACCACTCCCGCGCGGGTTGAGGAAATCGTAAAAGACGCTCACTTGCGGGGCGAGCAACTGAGACCCGCACAGGCCGAGAAGTGGCTAAACCAATTTGCGGCCATCCATCGGTACGTTTGCACCTCGAAGGATCAATTTCTCAATATCCGGGGCGGTGCAGGTACGGGAAAGACTTTCTCGCTGGAACGGCTAGTTCGCGAAAGTCAGCAAAGCGGGCGTCCGGTCTATCTTTGCGCTCCCTACGGCGAGCAGGCCCGCGTCACCCTGCGGGAGGAAGCCTCCCGGATCGAAGCCGGAGGGCGTCATGAGGTTGCCCGCGTCTTTGCCCAAGCCAACACAGTCGATCATTTGTTGCTCAAGTCGGAAAACGATCCCCAGGCGTTTCGGAGAGCCGACATTTACGTCGATGAAGCCGGGTTACTCGATACCCGCAAAGCCCTCGCCCTGGTGCGCCTGGCCGAACGTGTCGATGCGCGGGTGATCTTTCAGGGCGACACCCAGCAAATGGCGGCGGTGGGTCGGGGCCAGCCAATCAAACTTCTCCAGGATGAGTTGAAGTTGGGAATGCACGTTCCCCGTGCTTTCATTTCGAGACGGCAACTGAGCGTGGAAGACAAAAAGCTCTCGATGGACTTGTCCTCGGGAAGGCCGGACAAGTTTGCCGCTGCTGTCCAAACCATGATGGATCGGGGCATGATCCGCGAAACCGCGCCGGAAGCTGCCATCGAAAAGGTGGCTCGGGAAATCGTGGACGCGCGTGCGCTCGGTAGGGAGGTGGTGGCGGTCTCGTCGGTGCATCGGATCAGCGAAGCCCTATCCAACCGGGTGCATGAACTGGAAGTCGAGCGTACCGGGCGCAGCGGTCAAGCCGTGCTCGATGTCCATCTCCGGCGCGATTTACAGCCCGCCGAGCTGCGCTCGTCGCAATTTTATCGCGAAGGCGACATCGTTGAATTCAAGCACGATGGCGAAGTGACACGGGCGACCGTGACCGCCGTTCGTCCTGAGGGTCTGCTGGTGCAAGACTCTGCCCGCCCGGTGCCTTTCCGCGAGATGCGGGGCGTCTTCGACCGGGCGACTATCGAACGCGGGCGCGGTGAAAAACTGCTCCTCCAAGAAAAAATTAAGCAGCGTGACAGTATCTTTGAAAAAGGATCACGACAGACTATCGCGGAAATCAAAGACGGGACGGTTTATTTCCAGAGCGGTCTTAAGCTCAGCGTTGATGATGGCCGGGTCAGGCAGGGCGATTGCCTGACCGATTACAAGGCGCAAGGGATCAAGGGCGTGGAAGTGCGCTGCATCGAAGACAACCGCTCGGCTGTGGCCATGGCGACCATGGAAGCCTTCCACGTCAAGGGAACGCGCCACGTTCAAAACGTGGTGATCCATGTCGAAAACAAGGCTCTTTATCTTGAGGCCATCCAACGCTCGAACATCAAGTTTTCCGCCCTGCATTTGGAGCGGTTGCCGGTCTCGCCCGCGCGTCCAGAATTTATCGAACCTCCATCCGTCGATAAGGGAAGATTGCTCCTGGCTGTCCGCGAATGGGGCAAAGAGTTTTTGGGCCGCGTCAGCCTTCAGAAAATGGCGGAACAGATTCGCCAGCATCTTTCCCGCGTCGCGGCTCTGCGTCCTCGTGCCGCCGAGACCGTCAAGGAGAACCCCGCGGCCAAGGTCGTCGTGGCCGAAAAGATCACGCCCTCCGTCGAGGCAATGGCGCAAAAGCTCCGCGAAAAGGTTCGCGAAAGAATTATCCAGAAACAAAAGACCACGCCCGCGCCTGCGGTGAAGACGAAAATCGACTGGAGTCCGGTCCATTCACCTTCTCATCGGCAGGGGCGAGGCATCGGCCTGTAACCCCTTTAACCTATGTCACTCAACCTCAAATCTTCTTCTGAAACGGCTTCTTACCAAAGCGATTCCATGGCGATAGCTCAGGGCATCACTTTTCATTTGCCATCGCGCCGTCGGTTTATTCCCTATTCCTGGCTGCTTTATGCCGAAATGAACGAAGCCGAAACCGAACTCTATTTGCAGTACAACCATTGCGTCGTCACGATCACGGGCACGGAACTTCGCGTCCTGCACGAGGCGCTGGAACATTGTCATCTGCATACGGTGCGGGAATGTCCTTCGTCCGGCGGCTCTCGGAAGTCTGCCACCGTAAGCCGAATCGAGATCGCCGAAAAAGTCTCTGATTAACGAAGCTCGCGTCCGAGCACGCTTTAAATGACTACAAAGTAGCCTCCAACGGAATGGGCTTTTCTCGTGTCAAAACGGGAATGAGATTTGTCGTGTCCGCGAATGGGAATGACTACCTCCCCACTTTCCCTCACTTTTTCTCATCACCGCTCCAAAGCACCCTAACGGCGAAGCGAAATTCCCTTCAAGCTGTAACCACGAGCATTTTCGGGCAGGTCGGAATCACAATTCGTGATGATGGAACTTAACTCTCCCACTGCTCGTTAACCGAAAAAAACTTAAACCCTTCATTCTTACTTTATGAATTCTTTAGCAAACACCGGCACGCTCGGAAATCCCCCGGTTTCCGAGGACGTGAAAACCTTATCCCAAGAAACAGATTCGGAGTTATGGACGACGGAAAGGGTCGCCAAGTATCTCCATGTCAGTCTCAAGACCGTCTTCAATCTGCGGAAGAAGGGCTTGCCCTATGTTCAGTTGGGCGGCGCGGTCCGTTTCGTTCCGCAGGAAATCAGGGATTACCTCGTCAAGAGTCGTGGCCTGTCATCGCACCGACTTCGGCAAATCGCTCGAAAGGGTGGTGCCAGATGATTATGCCACGGTACATGCCTCCCGATGCCTACCTTGACGATCCGGCGACGAAGATGGATCCTGCGCCTCGCGATGACAGTTTGGCCTTCGCCCTGGCCGGTGGCGGGATCACCCGTGTCCAGGAGTGGATCACACGTGGGCGCGGCGGAGCCAAGCAGCGGGGCCTGCGCTCCGATCTGGTCACCTTGTGCATCTGCCCTCATTTATTGCCCTGTAAACGTCCATCCGCAAGTTGGTGCGCGCGGCAACATGGTGTTTCCCGGCAGCGGGCTTCACGTCTCCAGCAAGAATTCGCCCGTGAACTTGGCAGTAATATCCAGTTTCGCGGTCAACGCTTTCTTAATCGAGCGAACGCCTGAAAGGCGACGGGGCCGGGTGCGGCGGGGAGCAGGGGAGCCGCAGCCCGGCCCGGTCGCAAGCGCATGGCCCGAGCCAAATGCCGCTGCGGTGCCGCAGGCACGGCGGCGCCTTTATAACCAAGTACTTGCAACCTCAAATTCCGCAAGATCGCCTTTCAGCTAAGGGCTACTTATTGCCAGCATTTTGCCAGATGGAACAACATGATCGTTTAGTAGATTCAGTTTCTAGCGCTGGAAATGCCCAAACAGGAACCCGGGATTGTCTTCCAATTCATGCTCGCTGCCGAAATGAATTCCGCCGCGATCTCCACGGCCACCTTTACCGAGCATAAACTCTTCGGGATGGCACCTCTCCAATTTTGGTGCAATTTATCACCCGAGCAATTGGGCGGCGTTTCACGCGAAAGATGTCCTTCGCCAGATCCGTCCACCCCAATCGCAAATCGGACCTGTTATACGAAAAGTTGGGTTTAGATGTTAGTCTCGTGTCAATCCGTGGGCATGCGCCGTACGCATCCGACTAAGGTCGTATTTGTGAATCCGAAAGACCCAACTAGCTTTTGGTCTAGGGAGCATTGTGACCCACCGTTACGGTCGCTTCGTCTCCTTTCTCAACGTGCCTATATCAAACGAATCAATCTGTTTGGTCGACGACGACGTTTCAGTCTTGCGTGGGCTGAGTCGTTTGCTCAGGTCGGTCGGACTGGTAAACCAAATCTTTTCCTCGCCAATTCAATTTATCGAATATGCGAAGTCTCACCGGGTTCCGGTGGCCGTTCTGGATATTAACATGCCCGAGATGAATGGACTGGAGGTCTTCAAGTGGCTTCGGTCCGCAAGCATGAATTCTCGGGTTATTTTTATTACGGGGATGAATAACCCGGAGGCCCAAGCCACAGCTATTGCCCAGGGGGCCATCGCCGTCTTCCCCAAGCCTTGTACTGATGAAGCCTTTTTGGAAACGATTCGCGCAGCGCTTGCCGATTCTCGCAAATATCAGGAATAAACTTCAGGTTCCTTTGGCAACTTGTACTGGTTTTTGACTTAGTTAGCTCGCTAGCATGACCTTACAAATGAGTTGGGTCACCCTTCTGTGGTCGATGAACGCCGCTGCCTGCCTGACCTTGGCGGTCGTGAACTTGATCGTTTGGCTTAACGCCCGCAACGAGTGGGGCCATCTGTTATTCTTTGCCGCCGCCGCCAGCGCATCGACGATTGCCATCCTTGAGCTTCTTGGAATGCATGCGGGGTCGATCCTGGAGTTTAGCAACCTATTGCGATGGGCGCATGTACCCTACTGTGTCCTGATCGTATCCATTGTCTGGTTTGCCAGAATATTCATGGGTGCAGGAAGAATCTGGCTCGCATGGACAATCACTGGACTTCGGACGGTCGCGCTGCTGCCCAATTTTCTGGCGACGTATAACCTAAATTACGGACAGGTCACGGCTCTGAAGCACATCCGACTTTTAGGCGAAGATATTACCATCATCGAGGGAAAGCTAAATCCCTGGATGAGCCTCGGGCAGTTGAGTTCACTTCTGTTGCTGGCGTATCTGCTCGATGCTTCCAGAACAATTTGGCGACGAGGAGAAAAGCGACGCGCTCTCTTCTTTGGTGGAAGCCTCATCTTGTTCACCCTCTTTGCTGCGCTGGACGTGGTTCTCGTGCAGATGAACGTACTGCAATTGCCCTACATGGTGAGTTTTGCGTTTTTTGGCATCATAGTGGTCATGGCCTACGAATTGAGTCGTGACGTTATCAGGGCTTCGCGACTCTCGCGGGAGTTGCGAGCGACGGAAGCTGGGCTTCGTGAGACGCAACAAAGGCTTTCGTTAGCGGCGGACGCAGCGCATTTGGGGATATGGGTTCGCGATTTAAAAAAGGATGAAATCTGGGCGAGCGAAAACTGGCGTGACTTGTTTGGTTTTACCCACACCGAGGAACTGATTTTCGAGCGCATCCTGGAACGAATGCATCCCGAGGATCGCGCCATTTTTAATCAGAATTTCACGAAAGCTATTTCCAGCGACGGTCACTATGAAACGGAGTACCGCCTGATACTTCCCAATGGCCAAATGCGTTGGATTTCTTCCCGAGGACGCGTGGAGACCAACGGAGGGGGAGCGCCCAAACTATTGCGGGGCATATCGGTGGACATCACGGACCGCAAGCGAGCTGAACTGGAGGTTGCTCAACAGCGAAATGAACTGACACATCTGACCCGCGTAACCATGCTAGGCGAGTTGTCGGGGTCCATCGCCCATGAATTGAACCAGCCCTTGACGGCCATTCTCTGCAATGCCAAGGCAATTGGACATCTCCTCGATCAGGAGAGGATTGACCTTGGGGAGATTCGCGAAGCCCTCAAGGACATTGTGGCTGAGGACAAACGCGCGGGGGAGGTCATCCACCGTCTACGCCTGCTGTTGACCAAAGGCGAGGTACAGTTCCAACCCGTAGATCTCAATGAAATTGTTGAGGAAGTCCTAAAACTAGTGCGAGTCGATCTTGGACGTCACGGAGTAACCGCGCAAACCGAACTGCCCCCCGGTCTGCCCAAGATTGATGCGGATCGCGTTCACCTTCAGCAAGTGGTGCTCAATCTTGTGCTCAATGCCGCCGACGCCATGGCGAACAACCCCGCCGACAGCCGCGCGCTCATTGTTCGTACCGGGCACTTAAAAGACGAGGGATTATTCCTTTCTGTGACTGATGACGGCATCGGTATTGCCCCCGAACAATTGGAGAAAGTTTTTGAACCCTTCTACACCACCAAGTCTCATGGGATGGGCCTCGGATTGTCGGTTTGCCGTACCATCGTTGCCGCCCATGGGGGAAAGCTTCTTGCGACCAACAATCCGACAAGGGGAGCTACTTTTCGATTCGTTCTGCCATTCGTTAGAGAGGTACGCGCTTGAAAAAGGAGCTCTCAGTGATTTCGGTGGTCGACGACGACTCCTCGGTCCGGAAAGGTCTCGTGCGACTTCTTCAGGTGACAGGTTATACGGCGAGAAACTTCGATTCCGCAACCAGCTTTCTCAAACATCCCGCCGCAGATGGACCATCCTGCGTTATCCTGGATGTGCATATGCCTGGGCTTACCGGCCTGGAGCTTCAGACTGAGTTGACAAGACTCCAACGCGACGAGCAGATCATTTTTATCACGGCCCACCCTGCTGTCCCTATGTCAGTACAAGCCATGAAGGGCGGCGCGGTCGATTTCCTCATCAAACCCTTTGAGGAAGCAGAGCTTTACGCAGCTATTGAACGAGCCCTCGCTCGCTCCAACGAACAACGCCGTGCCCGGTCGGCGCGCACAGCGGCGCGCGCACTTCTCGACAGCTTAACGCCCCGTGAGTTTGAAGTTCTTCAGCTCGTTGTCGCCGGCTTGCTGAATAAGCAAATAGCCGATGAGCTGCATTCGGCCATTAGCACGATCAAAGTTCATCGTGGGCGTGTGATGGAAAAACTGGGAGTAGCCTCCGTGCCCGATCTTGTCCGCTTAGTCGAAACCGCTGGCGTGTACACGCCAGGTAAGACCAAGGTCGTATAGCTCGCACTTCAGTTTCAAGTAGAGTGGGAATAGAAGAAGCAATTTGAGTGAATGGCATACTTGCCCCTCACTATCAGCTCCCACCACAATGTCCGTTAAGATACTTGTCGTCGATGACGAGATGACGACGCTGCATTTCGCACCGTATTTGAAATTTTACTTAAAGGCGCAGGTTACCATGTAGAGGTAGCGTCCGATGGAATAGAAGGCTTGCGAAAGCTTACGCTCGAAAAGTACGACCTCGTACTTACCGACAATGACATGCCCAATCTCACGGGGCTCGAGATGGTGACTCATATGCGGGACGCTCGTGTGAATTCACCCGTGATTCTTATGTCAGGAAATGTGGTGAGCATCAATAAAGACCACGCGACGTCTCTGGGTATTTCCGCAGTATTGGAAAAAACCTCGGGTGCTGACCGGCTTCGCGAGATCATCCGCACGGTATTATTCGAGCCCAAAGGGCAATTTTCGCGATGAGAAGCGTGGGAGAGCAGTACAGGTCGCTCTCGCCCTGGTTCGCTATCGCACCTCATACGACCAAGGTCGTATAGGCAGGGTGGCGCGAGTTGATTAAACAGGCAGGGTGAAGATCGCTCCGCCCGCAACATGTGCCCCCTCTGCCAGAGGGGACCTCTTCGTCCCACTGACGTTGAACACGAACCTCAAATTCCCCGAGGTTCGCTCGACTCGAATAGCCCAAGACCAACCGGAAAAAACGCAAGATCAGTTCAGTATTCGCCAACCGTCGCGTGGTCGCATTTCGACACAAGAAATAGATTTGTCTCATGCCGGAGCATTGGATGCGACGCCTACGATCAACATCAGACCTGCCCTTTGAATCAAGTCCAACTCATCGAAATTCCTCTCAATAAATGAAAATGGCATCAATTAATCCGCATCGGCAAGGTCAGACTTATACCAAATACGGATTGGTTCTGGTGGTCATCGCATTTTCGCTGGCAACAGCTCGCGCTCAGTCATCTTCTTCCGCGCCGTCGGTCTCCAAACCGAGAACGGATGAGCTTACTCCCGCCACGGCCTCTAATTCCGAGTCTGCTACCGAAGAGCTCGCTAAGAAGGCTCAGAACCCGGTCGCGGACATGATCAGCGTCCCGGTGCAAAGCAACTATTACTTCAACACGGGGCCTTCCAATGCGGATGTCAGTGTTTTCAATCTTCAGCCGGTCATTCCATTTCATCTCAATAAAGACTGGAACTTGATTACCCGGACGATCCTGCCTGTCGTCAATGCGCCTTCTGTTGCTCCGGGTGTGCCTAGCGCGTTTGGTCTAGGCGATCTCAACCCCACCTTCTTCTTCTCACCGGCCAAGCCGAGCAAATTCATCTGGGGTGTCGGCCCTACTTTCACGTTCCCTACCGGAACGAGTTCCATCCTGACCAACGGCAGGTGGATGGCTGGCCCCGCGGCCGTGGGCTTGCTCATGGAAAAGGACATCGTGGCGGGCGTGCTGATCAACAACCAGTGGTCGTATGCAGGCTGGGGAAGCCAGAACGTTAACCAGATGCTCATGCAGCCGTTCTTCAACTACAACCTGCCTGAAGGCTGGTACCTCGTGTCGTCGCCGATCCTGACTTCAAATTGGGAGTCCGCCAGCGGCAATCGTTGGACCGTTCCCGTCGGCGGCGGCTTCGGCAAGCTCTTCCGCATCGACAAACAGCCAATGAACGTCTCCTTGCAAGCCTTCGACAGCGTGATCCGTCCGGCTGGAGCTTCTGATTGGTCGGTCCGCTTTCAGGTACAGCTTCTCTTTCCTCAATAGGATGAAATCACGAATCACAAAATTCGACTGCTTTCTGCCAATCCACATGGAGAGTGCTTTTCATAATCAATAAATTTGTCTCATGCAACAGCGATGAGAGCGATGCCCCCAATCAACCAAAACAAGAAAGACGAAGGTAACCCTATGAAACGAAACTTAATGACCGGCGGCATGATTATAGCCGCCACTGCTGGCCTGATGTTGGCCTGCTCAAGAGCAGACGACTCTAGCTCTAACAAACCCAACATCGTCATGCTGATGACGGATGACACAGGCTGGGGCGACTTTGGTTGCTACTCCGGCGGCGGCGCAGCCTTGGGCCACCCGACTCCGAATATTGATCGTTTGGCAAAAGAAGGAGCGGTCTTCACCAGTTGGTATGGTCAAGCGAGTTGTACGGCGGGACGAGCTTCATTCATTACGGGACGAATCCCGATTCGCACCGCGCTATCCATTGTGGTTGCTCCGGGTGATGAGAATTACCTCAAGAAGCAAACGCCGACGATTGCCGAGTATTTCAAGAAGAACGGATATTCGACCTACTTCTCCGGCAAGTGGCACCTGGGTGACAAGCCGGTAGCCTATCCAACCGAACACGGCTTCGATGAAATGAAGGAATTCGCCGCCTATTATGCGGGCGTTTACACCTACAACGACACATCAAATGCATTCCATCCGTGGTTCCCGTCTTACAACCCTGAAGTTGAGAAGATTTACGATTCCATCGTGAATCTCAGCGAATGGGAAGGCAAAGCCGGTGAGCCCGCCAAGAGGGTGGCTACGATCACCTACGACTACATGGCAACGATGGACGAGCGGCAGGCTGACTACGCCGTTGATTACATCAAGCAACATTCCAAGGACGGCAAACCGTTCTTCATGGATGTGAACTGGATCAAGATGCATAACCCGACCCATGCGGCTCCCGATTACCTCGGGAAATCCCATTTAGGTGATTATTCTGATTCCCTCATGGAAATGGATGCCGACATCGGCAAAGTTATCGACGAAATCCGCAAAGATGCACCCAATACCATCGTCATCCTGACAGCTGACAACGGTGCCTGGCTCGATGCTTACCCTGATGCGGGTACCACACCTTTCCGTGGAGAAAAAGGCTCGGCCTTTGAAGGCGGCTGGCGCGTGCCAGCGGTCATGTGGTGGCCGAACCATATCCCGGCAGGAGCTCAATATGGAGAAATGATGTCCCATATCGATTGCTGGTCGACGCTATCGGCGATGGCAGGCATCAAACCGCCGCCGGTGGGAGAAATGAAAGACAATGACGGCAATCCCATCTGGTTCGATAGTATCGACAACAGTGAGTACATCCTTGGTAAAGCCTCTCATTCCGCACGCCGGAATTGGATCTTCATCAATGGTGAGTACCTCAATGGTATCCGTCAGGACGTCGCCGGCGATCCAAAGAATCCCGACCTGAACATCGCATGGAAGTTCCTCTGGACGGCCAAGGACTCTTGGCTTGGGCCCGATCAGAATGTTGGTTCCATTCCAGCCGTCTATAACCTCACGATGGATCCGTACGAGAAGTACGACATGGTCTTCAACGGAGCTGCTCCGTTCCGGGCCCTGTCAAATTCACCTGGCAAGTACGCAGGCGAAGACAACGGCTGGTCTGCTGCGCTCTACAGCGCGGTGCTGGCCGATTTCGACAAGACCATCATGAAGTATCCGAGTATCAAACGGTCGCCGGGTGGTGCCTCGAACGATTTGATGCCCAACCTTCAGCACCCGGAGAACCCGGTGCCGGCCTTGGATCCTAACCATCTACCGACCAGCCAGGGCGGAGGCACAGACTAGTCGGCTGATTCGATTGTGAAACACGCGGGCTGTCTCGGTCGAGGCGGCCCGCGCATTCACTACCGAAAAAATGAAAACATTCCTAGTCATCGGCGCTGCGCTCCTTCTGGCAACGCTAAGCTCGCCTGCCCAAGACCCGCTTCCCTCTTGGAATGACGGCCCGGCCAAGATGACTATCGTGAACTTCGTTCATGTCACCACGGAGGTTAAAAGCCCCAACTTTGTACCGCCTGAGGACCGTATTGCGACCTTCGATCAGGACGGCACGCTTTGGGTCGAGCATCCCATGTACGCGCAGGTCATGTACTGCCTGGATCGGGTTCCGGCTGTTGTAGCGAAAAAGCCCGAGCTCAAAAATGTCGAGCCGTTCAAGACCGTGCTATCGGGTGATCGAGAGGCCATCGAGAAGCTGACCATGCCCGACCTTGAGAAAATTCTCGTGGCCACCCTTACCGGAATGACTACAGAAGAATTTCAAGCCCAGGTGGAGGCGTGGCTCGCGACGGCAAAAGATCCGCGTTGGAAACGTCCCTACACAGAACTCACCTATCAACCAATGCAGGAGGTCCTGAGCTATTTGAGAGCGAACGGCTATAAGACTTATATTGTCACGGGTGGCGGGCAGGATTTTGTCCGTGCCTATTCTGAACAAACATACGGCATTCCGCCGGAACAAGTCGTCGGCTCCATGGCGGGTGTCACCTATGGCTACGACACAGACGGCAAACCGATTCTGACCAAGGATCCCAAGCTGCTGCTCAACGACAACAACGCGGGCAAGCCTGAAGGCATTCACTTGATGATCGGGCGTCGGCCTCATGCCGCCTTTGGGAACTCCACGGGCGACCGGCAGATGCTCGAATACACGAAGGCGGGTGATGGAGCACGACTTTCGATGCTCGTCTTGCACGACGATGCCACTCGTGAATATGCCTATGGTCCGGCGCAGGGTCTGCCCGACTCCAAAGTCGGCACCTTCACACAAGCCCTGTATGACGAAGCGCAGAAAGACGGCTGGACAGTCATCAGCATGAAAAGCGATTGGAAACGTATCTTCAAGTTCGAGCCCTAAAATCCATATGAACTCCGCTACTATCGACCGCTACGATGCCCCGTCGCTTCTTGGACTTCAGGCCCAGAAACGTTTTCACGCCATGGTCAAACCGGGCGGCTCAGCCTGCAACCTGGATTGCGACTATTGCTTCTATCTTAGCAAAGAAAACCTGCTTAATGGCCCAGGAATCGGACGCATGTCGGACGAGACCTTGGAGCGCCTCATTCAGCAATATATCGCCGGGGTTACGGGACCTTCGGTCGTCTTTTCCTGGCAAGGGGGTGAACCGACGTTGATGGGGCTCGATTTTTTTCGCAAGGTAGTGAAACTCCAAAAGCGGCATGAGAAGCCCGGTCAACGCATCGAGAATGATCTGCAAACCAACGGGACGTTGATCACGGATGAGTGGTGCGTTTTCCTCAAGGAACACGGCTTTCTTGTCGGTCTAAGTATCGATGGTCCCAAAGACATTCATGACCGCTATCGTGTCACCAAAGGCCGAAAGCCCACGTTCGATCGGGTCTTTGCGACGTCCAAACTTTTGAAGAAGTATGGCGTACCGTTCAACACGCTAACCTGCATCAATCGGTTTAATGCGCGGCGACCCCTGGATGTCTACCGCTTCCTTCGTCGGGAAGTCGGTTCCACCTACATGCAGTTTATTCCCATCGTGGAATACAAGGGCTTTGAAAAAACAGCGCCTCATCTCTGGGACAACGAGGCGTTGCCAAAGGATGGCGATCCCGAGACTCATCCGGGCGCTGAGAATTCCATTGTGACCGATTGGTCGGTGGATGCTGATGATTGGGGGTATTTTCTTTGTAAGGTGTTCGATGAATGGAACAACCGGGACAGGGGCAAGGTGCTCGTTAATCACTTCGAGACTCTAGTTTCGCAGCACATGGGGTTGGGCTCCCAGATTTGCATCTATAGCGAATTCTGCGGGAAAGGAGTCGCAGTGGAAAATGACGGTAGCGTCTATGCTTGCGACCATTACGTCTACCCTGAGTACAAACTAGGCAACATCCAGGATCGCGCACTGGATGCTCAAGTCTTTTCGCGGAAACAGGTTAAGTTTGGTTACGCCAAAAACGAAACCCTGCCTCGGTATTGTCGTGAATGCCCCTATCTAAGCGATTGCTGGGGTGAATGCCCCAAGAACCGAATCATCCGCACCCCCGAAGGTGAACCAGGCCTTAACTATCTCTGTCGGGGGCTCAAGGCATTCTTTGCCCATGCGATTCCCGAGGTTGATCGTATCGTCGCCGACCTCAAGAAGGGGGCGGAGCGCGCGCGGTCGCCAATCCCGTATGCTCAGCTTTGAACTCGATTTCTGGGACTACGCGACATTTGCGGCAATGCTCTTGGCGCTCATTGCCGTCACCGTTGTACTTCTTTGGGTTGCCGGTTTGCCGGGACGCATCGCCATCGCCCGAAAGCATCCAGATGCCGAAGCCGTCAAGCTGCTTGGGTGGGCTGGCTTTCTCCCAGTGGTGCCGTGGATTCAGGCCTTTGTTTGGGCCTTCAAACCCACCAATGTCATCGACATCCGCCGCTTCCCGCGTGAGGAAACGAAGGCGATTGATAAAGATATTGCCCGGCTATCAGGTCAGTCAGTCGAACCGGAGAAGGAGGCTCCTCCCGAGCCATGATCATCGCACTGCTCGTCTGCTTCCTTTATGCGGTGCTGGTCTGGTTGACCTTCTTTCGATTTAAGTGGATTAAATTTAATATCGTCTGGGGCGTGGTTTCCGGCTGGGTAGGGCTGCATTTGCTGTTGGTGTTTATGATCGGGCTTCGGTTCGTGACGCCCTACTCGACCAATGCCCGGGTGATTCAACACACGATTCAGCTCACGCCGCGCTTGAGCGCGCCGACACTGGTAACCGCCGTATTTGTTGAGCCCGACGAGCCCGTGAAAAAGGGACAACCATTGTTTCAATTTGACCGCCGTCCCTACGAATACCAAGTGCAACAGCTTCAAGCCCAACTGGCGGCGGCGAAGCAGCAGGTCGAAGTACTGGGCGCGGACGTCAAGGTGGCCGAGCAAACCTTGGCCGAGGCGACCAACGAGGTGGCGTTCGCCAAATTTCAAAAGCAGGCAGCCGAGACTTTGGAACGTACGGGGGCCGGAAGCAAAGAGAAGGGAGTGCAATGGACCATTCAGCTCCAGGTGGATCAAGCTGCGGTCCGGCAGGCCGCCGCCGATGTCGCTCGGGCAAAGTTGAAATATGAATCCCAGATCGATGGCGTAAACACCACGGTCGCTGCCGTACAGGCCGAACTGGGACTCGCCCAGTACTATCTCGACAACACCACGATGGTGGCACCGGAGGACGGTCGTGTTCTTAACCTTCAGGTGCGTCCGGGCATGGTGGCGGGAGACTATCGGATTGGCGCAATCGCGACGTTCATCTGCGATGATGATCGCTACCTGCTCGTAAACTATAACCAGGAGAGCTTGAAGTATGTTGCCGTTGGGCAACCTGTGGAGGTCGCGTTGAATTTGTATCCGGGCCAAGTCTTTCCGGGGAAAGTCAAAGCCATTTGGAAGGCGAGCGGCGAAGGCCAACTTTTGCCGAGCGGAACCTTACCCGATTTTGAACCGGTACCTCCAGACAAGCCACAGGGTCAATATGCCGTAAAGATCGCTTTCGAAGACAGCGACCAATCCAAATTTCCCATCGGAGCCCAAGGCTCCGCTGCCATTTACACCAACGGCATGAAAGGTGGCTGGGCCGCTATGCGCCGAATTGGAATCCGTGCCTACTCATGGATGAACTGGCTCTATCCCATCCCATTTTAATCGAACATTTCAGAAACCAATGCAGAAAGGCAGACTATGTTACGTAGCATCAAAGAATTGATCGGGAAAAAGCTTAGTGCGCTCGACGGCGAGATCGGTCCGGTGAAGGACTTTTACTTCAACGATCAGGACTGGGTCGTTCGGTATGTGGTCGTGGATACTGGTCCATGGTTGTCGGGACAAACTGTGCTGATCTCCCCCCACGCCTTCATCGATTTCGATGCGGAAGGCGTCTCTGGCGGCCTGAACCTGACCCGTAAACAGATCGAGAACAGCCCGCCACTGGAGGTGCACAGGCCGGTATCGAAGCAATTTCAGGAAGAATATTACCACTACTACGGATTATCAGGTTACTGGGAGGGTGACGACGTGTGGGGCGCGCAGGGCGAACCTACCGCGCAAATGCAAACATCCGACGCTCCAAAGCCTTCCGCTCATCGTGATGTTCCGAATCCGCGCAGCCCCGATGCCCATCTGCGCAGCGCTGTCGCCGTAACGGACTATCATATCCAGACAGCGACAGGCACGAGCGGCTACGTTTCGGACTTCCTCGTCGACGGGAAAAGCTGGGTGATCAGTCAATTCGTGGTCGAACTCTGGGACAAAGAGGTTTCTGTTTCACCCAAAACAGTCGAACGGATCAGCTATAACGAATCCAAGATCTACATGAGCATCACGCAACCGGATATCCTGAACGCTTCGGACTACCATCGACAATCATGAGGACTCTATGATCTTCACAACCGCAATGCTCGCGGCCCTGACGGCCCTTTTCCCCCTGATGAATCCGGTGGGGAATACGCCGATCTTCTTTGGCATCACGGCGGGAGATACTCCTGAGTTTCGCCGCAAGCAAGCCCTCAAGACTGCGATTAACGTCTTCATCATCCTGACAGTGTGCGTTGTGCTGGGACGGTTCATCCTGGCTATGTTTGGGTTGTCCGTACCGATTCTACGCCTCGCCGGAGGTCTGGTGGTTGCCAACGTCGGCTGGGGTCTGCTCAATCGGAGTCCCCAACTCAACGCCGCCGCCAGTCGAGAAGCGCAGGATCAAACCGACGTTTCTCTAAGCCCCATGGCGCTGCCGATCATGGCTAACCCTGGTGCAATGAGCGTGGCCATATCCTTGGGTGCCGACTCAGGAAGCCACGAGGCCAACTTGGGAAATCTCGTGGCTCTCGCGTTGCTGACGCTGCTCAATTACGCCTGCTTGATTCTTGGCGAGCCTATGGTCAAAAAATTAGGCGTTAACGGCATGGACGCCTTCAATAAAGTTCTCGGCTTTCTGGTGCTTGGGATTGGAGCAAACCTAGTGGTCACCGGAATTCACGCGTTGATCCAATTAAAGGCACTATAGCTCCCATTACTCCTTTTCAACAAACGGTCGGTTTGCCGCCCATTTGCCAAATGCGTTGGCAACCCTCAGAATTTGGTCTCCGTTACTCTTGCGCTCGTGACCAACCCGTTTATCATCGCATTGTCGTCCCGGTCGATGGTGGTAGCCTATTAGTTTAGTTGGCTCAGTTGACCGCTCATCACAGAACTACGTTTGATCCTAAAGTCACTTATCGAAGTCACGGAGCCCTGCCGCGTTCATCGGTTTTCTGACCGTCGAATTTCGATGTTCGAATTGGCTCCGTTTTTTGCTCCTTTATGCGCTTCAGATAAGCCGTCCGACCGGCTGTCCCAAGGCAATCTTTGCACCGCGCCTTTCTGCCAAAGCATGAAATTCGGCCTAATTTCACCACATCCGGCGCACTTGCTGTGACGGGCTGGAATCGCCACCTTAGCCGTTACGAGAGGAGGGATCGGTTCGCGCCATAACATTTCCCCTCTCATATGCATAACAAGTTGTTGCTTTTTCCTGCCAAATCTTACAAGAAATCATTTGCCTTATCTGTAGGAAGTCGCTATAATGTATGTACTTAGGAAAAAAGATGGCGGAAGGTTATCCATCGACAAGCTCAGGATGACGATGACTTATGCGGATGTCTTTTCCCTGTCGGCCCTCTCGATAAAAAAATTCCTAAATCCTTTTTGCACTTAGCCGACATTCTAGGGCAGACTTTGCCTTTGATTTTACGAACATGAGTGACCGCCTGAAAGCCTATGCCCGCGCCGGAGTTGATGTAGACCTTGGAAACAAGGTCAAAGCTGGCCTGCCCAAAGTTCTCCAGACCGCCCATCGCCCGGAAGTGCTCGGGAAAGTTGGCGGTTTTGGAGGTCTCTTCCGTGCCAGTTTCGGCAAGATGAAAGATCCCGTTCTCGTGGCCAGTATTGATGGTGTCGGGACGAAGATCAAAATTGCCGCGTTGCTGAACCGCCACGATACGATTGGCGAAGACCTGGTTAACCATTGCGTGAACGACATCGCCGTCCTGGGCGCCGAGCCGCTCTTTTTCCTCGATTACATGGCTTCGGAGCGGTTGGAGCCCCATCGCTTTCATCAGATCATCACCGGCATGGTGCGTGGCTGCAAGAAAGCCGGCTGTGCCTTGATCGGTGGCGAAACGGCGCAGATGCCGGGCATCTATCACGGTGCCGATTACGACTTGGTCGGCACGATCGTCGGCGTGGTTGATCGCAAGAAAATCATCGATGGAAAGAAGATCAAGCCGGGCGACGTGATCATTGGTTTGCCCTCCTCAGGACTCCACACCAACGGTTACTCGTTGGCGCGGGAAATCCTTTTCAACCAGCTCGGGTGCCGCCTCGATGCCAGCGTGGGCAAGGGTGGAGTGCTGGGCACGGAACTGCTCCGCGTACACACGCTCTATTTGCCTCAAATCCGCAAGGTCCGGCAGAAGCTCACGATCAAGGGCATCGCCCACATCACCGGGGGTGGCCTGATCGACAACATTCCGCGTGTCCTGCCCGAGAAAGTTGATGCCGAAATTCAATTGGGAACCTGGCCGATTTCGCCCCTCTTCAAGATGTTGGCCTCCGCCGCCCGCGTGCAAAACGAGGAACTGCACCAGGTCTTCAACATGGGCATCGGCATGGTGCTGATTGTCTCGGCCAAGGACGCCAAGGAAACCCTGAAGCTGACCAAGGGGTATCACATCGGCCAGATCGTCAAGGGGAGCCGGAAGGTTGTGCTCAAAGAGGCTGGGAAATAGTCGCTTTCCTGTACTTTCCTCTGGGTAATTAGATGCTGGCGGGCGACAGCGCATCCAGAGTGCTTGCCGCTTCTATTTCCTGGATGAATTGGGACGTCCCCGTGCAGGAGATGGCCAGATGATCCTCAGCCCGGGTAAGGGCCACGTAAAAGAGGGCTCTTTCCTCATCCTCATTTCCTTCGATAAACTGCGCTGGACAAGCATCGGCAAAGATCACGATGACCGCTTTAAATTGAAGCCCCTTGGAAGCGTGCATGGTGAGTATTTTGACCCCCGGTTTTCCTAGCTGATTACGCGTAGCTTTGGTTTCACTCAGCCAGATCACCGGACAATCTTTCCGGGTAACCTCCAATTTCTCCCTGAGCGTCTGGATGGCCTCTTGATTTCGGATTCGATAAAGGATGGCAATCTGATGTGGTTTCAAAGGAAGAATGGTTTCTCCAAACCAGCGTCCATCCAGTAAGTCGCACACGACACGCACAACCCTTTCAACCTCATTTTGTTTGGTGCGCCTTTGGAGCAGAATCGGGCTTGAACCGGTGATGCGAAGACACTTCTCCGGGTCGACCCAGGGCGATCCGAGATCATCGTCACTTTCAGTTTTTTTAGTGGCAAAGATTTTTGCAAGCCTGAGCATGGGGCGCGTATTCCGATAGTTTTGCTCCAAATATTGGGTGCGCCCAACGGCTTGGATTCCGAGTTGTTTCCAGCTTAACTTTCGTCGTCGATAAAGGCCCTGGCTTCCGTCGCCGACAATGAGCAGTTCTCCATCCGTGGGATCTTTCATCGCGGCGAGCACGCACGGATACCAGGTGCTGTCAAAATCCTGGGCTTCATCGATGAGAATGCTGTCAAAACCTCTGGAAAGTGAGCGTGGGTTCTTCAGTTGCTCTAAAAATTCCAGCCCTACCTGAGAATCTGTCTGGTTACCATGGTACACGCCATTTTCACGAGCCCAACGATGAAAGTGCTTGACCGTAATCGCTGGATAACCGCTCAAGGTATCATGAAGATAAGAAGCGAGCATGAAGTTATAGCACAGGATCAGGATGTGCGATTTCGGATTAAGCTGGGCAAGGAGCTTCGCCCGCGCAATCAAGAGCACGGTTTTTCCTGATCCAGCCACTCCGAAGACCAAGCGATGACCTTCACCAATCTGCCGGGCCAGTCTTTCTTGTTTAAGATCGAGAACTTTAACTGTTGGTTCGCCCGGATGCCCGGCATCCCCGAAGTCCAAGCCGAGAAAAATTTCAGGATGAAGAATGGCTTTTACGATATTCACCTGGTTTGAGGTCATGGGCTCCTTAAGCTGGAAGGTGCGGAAATAACGCCTCAAATCTTGCAAAAGGGCTTGTGGGGATAAGGTTTCCCAGACTTCGAGTTGATCTTTCGTTGCGACCGTTGTGGGAGGAAAAACCAGTTTGCTTTTTTCATGCCACCGGCCGAGTTGGTTTCTGGTAATGCTGGAAAGCAGGGCGCAACTGGCAAACGGAAACCGGAATTTGCCTGCATAACGACCAGAAAAATTGACCAGCCCGGCGAGCCACTTGTCTTTTCTGCACCGATCCATGAGTAGATATTTATATTCATCTACTTGTCGCAAGGGATGTTTCTGGACTTCCTCATGCCCACCTCTCGAAACCTTTATGGAATAAGTGTCGGCACCCTTAATATCGGAAAGAGTCCAGCCCTTGACTTCCATGAGGAGCACTCCGCAACTTGGGAGAATAATGACAAAATCCGGGTGTCTGTTATTGATCGACGGTTCGTAATAAACAACCACATCTTCCGGCAATCTCTTTAGAAGATTGAAGAGCCGAACCTCACCATGGGTTGCCTTTTCCGGTAAAGTGAGCGGAATGGTTTGGGCCATTTCTCTTAAAAGTTGTAATCGCATTTATTAATGCGCTATCAACATTCGCAGCTTACCTCGACCATTCCGTTTAAGTCCAGTAATAGTGGTGGAAGATTATCCGGACGAGCATGACATCTCGTCAATGTGTTCTGGGCTCGTGTTGGTGGCGTTACGATGGATCGCTTGAGAGATGCAGGTCATCCGAAGAATCCCACTGCTTGTCTGGCCCGGCGGATTGGATGAGCGGGTGCTTGGGATCGATGACTTTGATGAGGAAAGGCGTGCCCCAAGCGTCGAGGAGATTGCCCTGTGGATCGATCTCGTCGGGCTTGAGGTTGAGGAACTCGATGTTGCGAGGATTGTCGCCGCTCAGGGCTCGAATGAGCTCGGCGTTGGTCTTTCCGGGAGGAGGGGCATCATATTCGAGCTGATAGTTGAGGATCGCGGTCTGGACCTGCTCCATGAGGTTAAAGGTCTTCGCTTTTTTCTCGCCGCTTAGAACGCCATGGGAATCGGTGGCAAAGATCGCATACAAGCCGAACAGGGCTGCGATCATCCAGATAAAATACGCCAACTTGTTGCGGCGGATGGAGCCTCGCACCTCGGCGGAAAAGCAGGCCATGATCAGACGGATGAAAAATAAAGCCGTGGCAATGAGCAAAGCGATCATGGCGCAAAAAAGGAGGATGAATGCGAGCGTGGCCATGCGATTTCCGTTATACTCAAATTAAGGGAAATCAAGCGAACGACAAGATCAGCATGACAAGCCCGGCCTCTTCGTTCTAAATTCGTCTTTCCCACTTCCAACTTCCCATGCCCAAACGCGCCCTTCTCTCTGTTTCCGATAAAACCGGCCTTGTCGATTTCGCCAAGAATTTAGTCTCTGCCGGTTATGAGCTCATCTCGACTGGCGGCACGGCCAAGGCCCTGCGCGACGCAGGCCTGACCGTGGCCGATATTTCCGATGTCACCGGCTTTCCGGAGATGATGGACGGCCGGGTAAAGACGCTTCATCCGAAGGTTCACGGCGGGCTTCTTTTCCTGCGCGACAACGACGAGCACCAGGCTCAGGCCAAGGCGCACGACATCGCGCCGATCGATCTCGTGGTGGTGAATCTTTATCCGTTTGAGCAGACGATTGCCAAGGCCGGTGTGACGCTGGAGCACGCGATCGAGAATATCGATATCGGCGGGCCGTCCATGCTCCGCAGCGCGGCGAAAAATTATCGCAGTGTCACGGTCATTACCGATCCCACCGATTACGCGGTGGTCGCGGGCGAGATCGCAGGTCAGGGCGACACGACGCTCGCCACCCGCGAACGCCTGGCTGCGAAGGTCTTTCGCACCACGGGTTATTATGACGCGCTCATCGCCAATTATCTCTCCTCGCGGCTGCCGGAACCGGAGGTTTTCCCGGAGACCTTCGCCTTGCCGCTGCGTCGCGCCCAGGCGCTTCGCTACGGGGAAAATCCTCACCAGGCGGCGGCGCTCTATGGCCAGTTCCCGCGCCATTTCCAGCAGCTTCATGGCAAGGAACTTTCCTATAATAACCTGATTGATATCAACGCCGCCGTGCGCCTCATCCGTGAATTCACGGAAATCCCCACGGTCGCCATTCTCAAGCACACCAACCCCTGCGGTCTCGGCAGCGCGGTCACGCTGGCCGAGGCTTGGGACAAGGCTTACGCCACGGACCGGCAAGCTCCGTTCGGCGGGATCATTGTGGTCAACCGCCCACTCGATCTGCCCGTCGCGCAGCTCATCGCGGAAATCTTCAGCGAGGTCATCATCGCCCCGTCGTTTGAGCCTGAGGCCTTGGCGCTGCTCTCCAAGAAGAAAAACCTTCGCCTCATGATCAACAGCGAAACGTCCGCCCCGATGCCCGGGCTGGAAATTCGCTCAACGGTGGGCGATTCGTTCCTGCTCCAGCGCGGCGATGCGGACACGGTCTCGACCGCGGATTGGAAGGTCGTGACGAAGCGTCCGCCGACCGATTCGGAGCGCGAGGCTCTTCTCTTTGGCTGGCGCGTGGTCAAGCACTTGAAATCGAATGCGATTGCCTATGCCGCGCATGACCGCACCCTCGGCATTGGCGCCGGGCAGATGTCGCGGATCGATTCCTCCCGCATCGCCATCTGGAAGGCTTCCGAAGCCAAGCTGGACCTGAAGGGAAGCATTGTTGCCTCCGACGCCTTTTTCCCTTTCCCCGATGGCCTGATTGCCGCTGCGGAAGCGGGGGCGACGGCGGCCATACAGCCCGGCGGGAGTGTGCGCGATGCGGAGGTGATTGCCGCTGCGGATGAACGGGGAGTCGCCATGATCTTCACCGGTCAGCGCCATTTCCGGCACTAAATTTCCATGCCCATCATTTTCGGTCTCGATCCCTCCCTGAGGAGTACCGGATATGGCATTATCCAGATCGAAGGCCGGGAACAGCGGGCGCTGGCTTATGGCGTGATCAAGAACCCGGACAAGGTTATTCCGTCGCGGTGCCTGGTGGCGATTCATCAGCGGGTGACTGATCTTTTGCAGGAGTTCAAACCGGATGCCGCGGCGGTGGAGGGCATCATCTATCTCCAGAACTACCAGACGGCGATCACGCTGGGTTCGGCGCGTGGGGCGGCCTTGCTGGCGATGGCCGAGGTGGGATTGCCGATCTACGAATACGCGCCGCGCCGCGTGAAGGCCGCGGCGACGGGCAGGGGAGGCGCGCAGAAGTCGCAGGTGGGGTTCATGATGCGGGCGATGCTGGGTCTGACCGAGAATCCGCCGCCCGATGCCGCCGATGCGCTGGCGATCGCCTTGACGCACGCGCAGAACAGTGGCTTGCAGGTGAAGCCTAAGGAGATTTAGTTTCTGTTTTTAAGGCAATAGCCACGAAAGAACGCAGAGAACGCAAAAAAGGAGCAAAGGACTTTTGGAGAGGTTTTCCCCCTTTGTGATCTTTACGTTCTTTCGTGGCTAGAAGTTTTAAAGTGCGACGGTCATAGACCGCCGCTACACTGTGGAGATGATTTCTTTTCTGCGCGGCACTGTAGTTGAGGTGCTCCCCATGCGCCTCATCATGGAGGTGGGCGGTGTCGGGTACGACGTCCATATCCCGCTCTCCACATACGACAAGCTGCCCCAGCCCGGTGCCGAGACGAAAATTTTGACCCATCTCCAGGTGCGGGAGGACGCCCACGTTTTGTACGGATTCGCCACCCCGGAAGAGCGCGATCTTTTTCTCCTGCTCGTCAATAATGTCAGCGGCATCGGGCCTAAGCTGGCGTTGGCCGTGCTCAATGGCATTACGCCGGTGGTTTTTCGCGGGCTGGTGGTGGCGGGAGACATCGCCTCGCTGAGCAAGATCAAGGGTGTGGGCAAGAAAACGGCGGAGCGAATCATTGTGGAATTGCGCGACAAGGTCGGCGTTTCTGCCGCGTGGGAAGCGGCCTCGGCACAACAGGGGCTCTCGCCTGAGGAACAACATCTCAACGACGCCGTCCTCGCGCTCATTTCCCTCGGCTACAAGCAGGCCGAGGCGCACAAGACTGTCCGCGCGATCCGCGATGCCCAGCCCAAGGCCACCGTGGAGGATCTGGTTAAAGAGGCGCTGAAGGCGCTCTAGTTTTTGATTGCGGGCCGATGCCCGCTCAACGCTAAATACGGCATGGCTCGTCGGCGCACATCGCTCACTTGGAAATTCGAGCGCAGTTTGCGCCATGAATCGGCCACGGTGATTGCCGGGGTGGACGAAGTGGGGCGCGGTTGTTGGGCGGGGCCGGTTTTTGCGGCGGCGGCGATTTTGCCGGATGGCTTGCGGCACAGGCATCTCAAGGATTCGAAGCTCCTCCCCCTCGCGCATCGTGAGGAACTCCACGACGTCCTTTGTACGCACGAGGAGGTTCGTTGGTCCATCGGTGTTGCTTCCGTGGAAGAAATCGATGCCCACAATATCCTTCA
>CAIPBM010000154.1 GCA_903863295.1 uncultured Verrucomicrobiota bacterium
CAAAAAGATATCCTCCAGCGATCCTGCAGCCTGGCCGGAGTGCGAACGCAACTGAGTCATCGTTCCCTCAGCGATCAGTTTACCACCGCTCATGATGCCAATATTCTCAGCGAGGCGTTCAGCCACTTCCAGGATGTGAGTGGTCAGAATCACCGATCCGCCCCCGCGAAGAAATTCAAAAAGGATATCCTTCACCAAGCGCGCCGCTGAAGCGTCCAGGCCCGTGAGCGGCTCATCAAGCAGAATCAGTTTCGGCTCGTGAATTAAGGCGCTGGCCAGCGCAATTTTCTGTTTCATCCCGCGCGAATAGGATTCGATCCACTCGTGGCGGCGATCCCAAAGCCCCAGCTGCTCAAGCAATTCCTGGGCGCGCTTGCGGGCCACGACAGGATCAATGCTCCACAGCGCCGCGACAAATTCGAGGTGCTCCATAGGGTTGAGTTTGCCGTAGAGCACAGGATCATCCGGGATGTAGGCGAGCGCCTGCTTGGCCCGCCGGGGATCCGCGACTGCATCGATTCCGCAAACCCTGACCTCACCGGCATCCGGCTGAATCAGTCCGGAAATCATGCGTAGCGTCGTCGTCTTTCCCGCACCATTCACACCAAGAAAGCCATAGAGCATCCCCGTGGGAACTTTGAGACTAAGGTGATCAACCGCTGTCTTGGCCCCGAAGCGCTTGACCAGGCCGACAATCTCGCAGGCATATTCCATGGACATCAAAGGGACAGGAAATTGTGAAGGTTGTCAAAGGACTACTGAAATTCCCATCCCGCCTCAGGGGGCCTTGACGGCGGGTTGCAACGAATTGGTCGCCGCCGGTGCCGCAGAATTCCTGGCCTCAGCCGCCTTCAAATCCTTCGACATCTGCTCTGAGGTAAAAATGAGAACGTGCTTGTCTTTGTCGTAAAGCGCTGTCGCATGATCCGCACGGGTCCAGCGCAGGCACGAGGGATCCTGGCTTTCGATCGAAGTCCACGCTGATCCACCCGTATCCGCGGCCATGATATTCTGGAGGTCCGTCGCGCTGAAGGCACTGTTATCAAGCTTTGAAACCCGCGCCCCCACCTCCGTGGTACCCGTCAGGAATACGACCAGTCCATACCCGGCGGCGGTGAAGATGAGGGTTCCAAAAGGGACTTTGTCCGTGGCTTCCGTGAAATGAACCGGCTTGCCGTAGCGGGCAACACATTGGGCCACGCTATCGCCCAGATTGGCGCGACAGGGAAGTGTAAGGAGAATGACGAGAAGAAGAGAGTTACGGAACATAATATCGCTGAAGGTTTGCCGCTATCTTTAGCCGCAAACCAACTCGAGGAACATCAAAAATGCCGTGGCCTAAGCCTGGTTCGTCACGAGTCTTGCAGAACGTCCCGCAACGTCTAAATTCTCCCCAGTGTCGCAACCCAATCGCCCCCGCCCCACCCGCCTGAATGCCGCCCCACGGACGAATAAACGCCCGGCTCCCAAGGGAAGAGGCTCCAAGTCGACGCGCACCCCGCGTGTCAATCGAGACCCCGGCGGTTCGTCTCCGCTCGCCTGGGTTGCCTTCGCTCTGATCATCCTACTCATTGGCCTGATCGCGTTTTACCCGGAAATTCCCGCCATCAGGTCCTACCTGGCACAACAGGAACATCCCACCCCGCCGGAAAAGCCGAAGGAGGCCTCTCCACCCAAGCCTGCGCCTGGCAGTGAAGCCGTCATCTCTCATCCCGAGCCCGCCCCAGTCGCTCCTCCCGCAGCGACTCCACCCTCCCCCCCAGTCAAGGAAGAGCACGTCAAGACGTTGAAGGAACGAGCGGACGAAGAGACCCAGCATTTGGTGGAGCGCACGATTCCGCAGACTCCGGTACCACCCGTTAAGCCGTTACCAAAACCTGCAACTGGAATAACGGAAGGGCAGACTTCCACCAGCCCTGTTGCGCCCGGCGTTAAGCCCCCCTCCCCCACATCCCCGGTCACCGAAACCCAGCCACCTCTCGTGCAACCGGTTCCGCTCAACCAGAAACCCGGCGTGCCTGCCCGCGCCTTGCCCTTGGATCCGGACAAACTCGACGCCGAGCGCATCGCCGCTTATCAGGTCGCGCTGGAGAGAATCCATTTCTCCTGCGGCTTCGTCGATGGCGACCAAGGAATGCGAACCCAGCGCATGTTGCGCGCTTTTCAGACCAGTCGCGGCCTGCCGACAACCGGCTTTCTTGATCCCACCACCCGTGCCGCCATTGGGGAACCGGGCGAGCCCTTTCTCAGCTATGTCGTCACCAAGGATGACATTGCCTCCATCATGCCCAAGCCCGCGACGTGGATCGAAAAAAGCAAAGCCACCCGCCTCGGCTATAATTCCATCTGGGAACTGCTGGCCGAGAAATTCCACTGCGCCCGTTCGTACCTGAAGGCGCTCAATCCGGGTGTCAAGGAGCCGGTGGCGGGCACTGAGATCATCGGCCCCAAAGTCTATCCCGCCGCCCCCATTCCCAAGGTGGCCTCGCTGAAGATTTTCCTCTCCGAAACCTCCATTGAGGCGCTTGATGCCAATGGCAAGATCGTGGGCTTCTTCCCTTGCTCCATCGCCAAGGACAAGGAAAAGCGTCCGCATGGCCTCCTCACCGTTAAGGTCGTTGATCCTCATCCCGACTATACCTTTGACCCGGCCCTCTTCGCGGATGCTTCCAAGGCGGAGGGTATTACCCATAAGCTCACGATTCCTCCCGGGCCACGCAATCCGGTCGGCACCACCTGGGTCGGTCTCAGCCTACCCGGCTATGGCATCCATGGGACGCCGGAACCCGAAAACATCTCCCGCACGCAATCCCACGGCTGCTTCCGCCTCGCCAACTGGAACGCGGAGAAAGTCCTCAAAATGGTCAAGGTTGGGACCCCCGTGGATGTGGAACCTTAAGATAACGCTTTCATTCCATATCCGTCATCCTGAGCTTGTCGAAGGATCAGCCTCCGAAGCCCATATTTGGAATTAACGGATAACTGCCCAATCGCTGGTGGCTGATCCTTCGACAAGCTCAGGATGACCGATTGGGGAATTGTGTAGCTCAGCCCTAGTGCTTCGAGTC
>CAIPBM010000155.1 GCA_903863295.1 uncultured Verrucomicrobiota bacterium
TGCAACAGGGTGGTTACCTGATGCTCGTGCTGTCCGTGCTGGCGGTGGTGGCCACGGGCGTTTTCTTTGAGCGGCTCTTTTACTACAAACGTTACCGCATGAACGTGCATGAATTTCTGGCGGGAGTGCTGGCGCTGGTTCGTCGTCAAAGTTATCTCGAGGCGATTGCGCGTTGCGAGGAGGGGCATGGGCCCATCGTTTCCGTGGTTCGCACCGCCATCTATAAACGGCATCTCCCCGCGACGGAATTGCGCGAAGTTGTGCGCGAGATCGCCCAGCTTGAAATCCCGGCGCTGGAGGCGAATGTGACGCTGCTGGGCACCATCGGTTATGTTGCGCCGTTGCTGGGACTGCTTGGCACGGTCACCGGCATGATTGAGGCCTTTGTGGAGATTAACCGTACGAATGGCACGGCCTCGGTTGCGGAACTCTCGCACGGCATTTACACCGCTTTGATTACGACTTCAGCGGGTCTCGTCATCGCTATTCCCTGTTACCTGGCTCACAATTTTCTTGTGGCGCAGGTTCATAGTCTGGTCGCTGACATGGAGCGGGCCGGAATCGAGACGATTCATACGCTGACCGATTTACCCCGCAAGGATATGCTCACCTTCACGCCCGCGAGTGATAAAGACGGCGAGAAGGATCAGCAGATCAAGAAGGCGTAGGCCGGGCAATGCTGGGGTAGCCGCCGCTGTCCCAGCGGCGGATGTTTGGGGAACGAGCACGAATTCAGAAGGAATGATTCGCTGTCTGGCTGACACTCACAGCCGCCATCAAGGAACTACGCCGGTCTGGAAACAACCGCCGCTGGGGACAGCGGCGGCTACCTCGGACTTTCGCAGGGCTCCCAAGTTGAACTTGGGAGCGAAATGCGGCTGATCCTAGGCAGCGGGAGTCTCGCCTTCAGCGGCGGGAACGGCCTGGCCGGGAAGCGTTTCGCCGACCTGGAAGCGGGTGAAGCGGCGGATGATGATGTTCTCGCCGAGTTCCGCAATCTTCGCGTTGAGCAGGTCGCTGATCGTCTTCTTGTCGTCCTTGACGAAAGTCTGTTCGAGCAGGCAGACGGTCGAGTAATACTTGTCGACCTTGCCGGCGATGATCTTCTCGGCCACGGCTTCGGGCTTGCCCTTGGTGGCGACGCTGGCGACTTCCTTTTCCGTGTCGATGACGCTGGCTGGAACCTCGTCGCGCTTGACGTAGAGCGGCATGGCGGCGGCGATCTGGAGCGTCACGTCCTTGACGAAGGCGCGGAAGCTTTCGTTGCGGGCGACGAAGTCGGTTTCGCAATTGATTTCAACGAGCACGCCGACCTTGTCGCCGACGTGGATGTAGGAGCCGATGACGCCTTCCTTGGCTTCGCGGCCGGCCTTCTTGGAGGCCGAGGCGGCGCCCTTCTTGCGCAGGATCGTTTCAGCGGTGGCGAGATCGCCCTTCGCTTCAACGAGGGCTTTTTTGCAATCCATCATGCCCGCGCTGGTTTTTTCGCGGAGCTGGCGGACGAGTTCGGGAGAGATTTCAGTGGCAGTGGTAGACATGGTGTTCGGATGTTGAGAGAGCGACGGTCAGAGACCGCCGCCCCAGGGGGAGGGAAGGTTGATTAAGCCGAAACGCCGGTGAGCGATTCTTCTTCGACCGGCTTCACGGCATCCTTGCCGGGAGCGCCGGACTTCGCGGAACCTTCGATGATGGCATCATTCAGGGCTTCGAGAATGATGCTGATCGAGCGGATCGCGTCGTCGTTGCCCGCGATGGGGTAATCAACGAGATCGGGATCGGAATTGGTATCGGTGATGGCGACGATGGGGATGTTCAACCGGCGCGCTTCGGCGACGGCGATCGATTCACGCGGCACGTCGACGAGGACGATGGCGGCGGGATATTTTTCCATGTCCTTGATGCCGTCGAGATTGCGGTGGAGCTTCGCGTTTTCGCGACGCATCACGGAAACTTCCTGCTTAGGCATCTGGTTGACCTTGCCGCTGGTCTCGAGGTTATCGATCGACTTCATGCGGGCCACGCTCTTGCGGATGGTCGTCAAATTGGTCATGGTGCCGCCGAGCCAGCGCTCGGTGACGTAGTAGGAATTGCTTTTCTTGGCCAGTTCCTTGATGGTTTCCTGGGCCTGCTTTTTGCAGCCGACGAAAAGCACCTTCTTGCCCGTGGAAGCGACGTCGCGCAGGAAGTCCTGGGCGGCTTCGAGCTGCTTCACGGAATGCTCGAGGTTGATGACGTAAATGCCGTTGCGCGCCTCAAAAATATAAGGCTTCATCTTGGGGTTCCAACGTTGGGTGCGGTGTCCGAAATGGACGCCTGCGTCCAACAGTTCCTTGATATCGACTCGATGCATGATGGGTACTTTTCTCTGTTTATGACCTGCCGGGCTTCCTTGAAAAGCCGCACCAGGCTTCCGTTTCTACGGAATAGGTTTTCGTTAGGGTGCCGGTAAAACCGGCGTTAGGGTTTCCTGCAAGCCAGACGGGCTGATTCGCGGGAAGGAAAAGTATGGACGAGTCGCCTCTCAAAGGCAAGCGAAAGGTTTTGGGCCAGCGTTTCGCTCTTTTCCTTTAACGGCTTGCCACCTGCATGGAGGAAGGCAGGCTTGGGCCATGAAATTTGAATATCTGAGCGAGATTCTTCCTTTGGCCCATTTCCAGACGGCGCTTAATTCTTTTGGAGAGCAAGGCTGGGAACTGGTGAACTTTCACGTGAAGGGTGACCATGTTTCCGTTCTCGCAGTGTTTAAAAGGCAGCTGAAATAGCTTCGCGGCCTCATTTTTGGGTTAGGGCATTTATGGATCTCTGTATAACAGACTGACAAGATTGCTGTGACGCTTGCCAGACTAAATCGATGCGTGCGCATGAGCCGGAATTTTCTAAGCTTCGGGTATGAAGACTTGGCAAAGTGCGTTCCTTTGGGCCTCGTACCCCTTTCTACTCCTGTTGTTTGTCTTCGGATTGATCGCTGCGATAAACTGGGGCTATGAAAGTAAACTTATTTCCCTGGATACTGATGCCTCGGATTGGAGCAGTGTTCATCTTGGGCCCATCCTAGTGGCTATGGCAACGGGGCTGGCTTTAATTGCCAGCTTCCTTCTCTTTCTAGTCCGCCTGTACTGGCCAAAATCTCGCCTAACTTGGTTTTTGGTTCCGCTGACCTTCATCACCATTTTACTGGTCTTTCCAGGCTTGTTTATTGTCATTTTGGGGCCGGCGAGCATCACAATGATTGGACAGACGCGCTCCGCCTCGAAATAGACCAGCCGGGAAAAGGGGACAGGTATGCTTTCGGTTTCATTTTGAATTTTTAAAAATGCCTGTCCCCTTTTCCCCGTCGTATTGATAAGCACCTAAATCACACTTCTGGCCTGGTGGGCGGGGGATGCCGTCTAAATCGGTATCGGGGACAAACGGGGCTTTTGCGCCTGCGCCGCGGGCTGGACTTTCGGGTTGCAGGTGAAAATCGCCGGCTGTTGGATCGATCTCGGGGTGAATGAGGAGGGGATCTGCGATGAGGGGATGAGAACCGATCACAACCGGTTTCTGACCGCCGAAGAAAAGATTGGAGTCGTAGACGACGTTCCGGTTGTCACCGTAATTACTGTTCATCGGTTTTCCATCCTCGGCCACGCAGAGATTGTTGATGATGTTGATGTCCGACGAGGCATTGGCATAAATCTCCCCGTAATCGAGCTTTTGCGAATTGTGCCAGGTCGTGTTGTTGACGATGTCAACATGGGCGCTCTTGAAGGTATGAATGCCCGAGCCACCGTTATGGAGGCAAAGATTGTTGGCGACAAGGGTATGGCCGGAGTACTTCGTCTCGTTGTTGGAGTCGATGATGATGCCGTTGCCGTCGGAGAGCGCTTGTTTTTGATACCAGGGGACCAAGGTGCGGTTGTTATAGACGATATTGTTCCGGATAAGGATGTGGTAACCGGGTACCGTATCGAAATCACGCATGACGCAGACGGAAATGCCGCTGTTACCGAAGCGGGTGTACCAGGCATTGTCGAAAACGCGGTTGCCTTCGATATTGAGATAATCTGCTTCGCACGCGTCGATGCCGCCGCCACCGCATTTGGAGATGGTGTTATGGAGAATGCGGTAATGGTGGGGAAGGTGAGCCCCTTGGTCGCGTCCATCGAGCGCGATGCCGTTTCCGTTGCATTTGGGATCGGCCCAATCTTTCTGCTTCAGGGCTTCTTCGAGGGTGAGATGATCGTTATTACCGATAATGGTAAAGCCGCTTATTTCGATGTAACTGGCGGTTTGCGATTTAAAGCCGCTCCAGCCGTTAAAGGAAATCACGGGATGTTGGCCCGGGGCATTCTTGAAAGTGATCCATGCCTCGGGTGTGCCGGAGCGTTTCAAGTCAACCACGTCGCCCGACCACCACGCATTGGTATAGGTTCCGTCCATGACGAGGACGGTATCGCCGGGATTGGTCAGGTCCGCAGCTTTCTGGATAGTGCGGAACGCCGTGTGGTCGCTGAGACCATCGCTGGCATCGGAACCCGTGCCGGAGACGTAGTAGGTGGTCGCGAAAGCGAGAGGCATGTATCCGAGAAAAAGAGCAAGGGCGAGAAGATGGAATCTCATGGTTGAAGAGGAGGGGAAGAGTACTACACAATCCGCGACATCTTGCCTATCCCGCTCCTCTCTGACACATTGACCGCATGCCGTTGAATCGACCGGAGGATGAAGAGGACATCCGTCCCGGCCTGGAGACCAAGCCTTTCCTCGCTCATCTCGAAGACCTGCGCTGGACGATCATCCGGTGCCTTTTCGCACTGGTGACCGGCGTGGTGATCTGTGCCTTCACAGCCAAGCACATTCTCCAGCTCCTTTACCGGCCTTACATTGAGGCGGGGGGCAATCTCAAGGATCTTGTCACCCGCGACGTCACCGACCCCTTTGCCATCCACATGGAGGTCAGCGTCTTCGGCGGCGTGATTCTTTCGCTGCCGTTTCTCCTCTACTTTATCGGCCAGTTCCTCCTCCCGGCGCTGACTCCGCGCGAGAAAAGGTTCCTCGCCCCGATCTTTGCCGCCGGGACGCTCCTCTTCGTCATCGGCGTCACTTTTTGCTATGCACTGGTGCTCCGCGCGGCGCTCCAGTTCTTCATCACCTACAGCACGCAATACTTCGGCTTCAGCACGATGTGGACGCCCAAGGCGCTGGTCGATTTTGAGGTGCAGATGCTCATCGGCTTCGGCCTCGCCTTTGAGTTGCCGCTGGTCATCCTTGTCCTCAACGTCTTTGGCCTCGTCACCAGCGAGCAGCTAGCCAGCAAGCGTCGCCATGCCGCCTTCATCATCTTCATTGCTGCGTGCTGTATCATTCCCTCCACGGATATCTTTTCGCTCTCGGTCCTGACCATCCCCATGTACGTTCTCTATGAAGCTTGCATCTGGATCTCCCGCATCGTGGAACGACGGAAGGAACCGCAATAAGATGGTTGCCCAGTGATTCCCGTTTAAGGATTCAAATTCAGAATTTTGTCATCCTGAGCTTGTCGAAGGATCAGCCTCCGCTGATTTGAAAATTATCGGTTAGATTTGAACAGGCCATGGGAGCTGATCCTTCGACAAGCTCAGGATGACAGATTGCTTGGTGAGGGGCTTTAGCGGGATTTTAGTAAACGAGTTGAGGAACTCTGGATTTTCACTGCAATTCGACTCCTCGCCGAATGATTGTCATTGTTTCGAGATCATGATAAGATGAATGGTCTCAAGTCGATCGGTCGTTTTATAAATTAGATTTCAACTAATGCCCGCTGCCCCGATTCCTGCCAATGAAGCCCAGCGCCTGAAGGCGTTGCTTGCCTTACATTTGCTCGATACGCCTCCGGAGGAACGCTTTGACCGGATCACGCGCCTGGCCGCCCGTATCCTTGGGGTACCCATCGCCTACGTCGTCCTGATCGATGAAAACCGGCAGTTCATGAAGTCCCGCTACGGCTCAGATACCGTGGAGACACCGCGCGATCAGGCGTTCTGTGCCTATACCATTCTGGAAAATAAGCAGCTCGTCATTCCCGATGCCAAGTTTGATGACCGTTTTTCCGATAATCCTCTTGTCACGGGCAAGCCGAATATCCGTTTCTACATTGGCAGCCCCATCGCCGCAGCCGATGGCAGCCTCGTGGGTTCTCTTTGTGTCATTGATCGCAAGCCCCGGGTTCCCAGCGATGAAGACCTTGCCGTCCTGCGCGATCTCGCCCTGATGGCCGAGAACGAACTGAACCTGCGGGAAATCTCCTCCGCTTACCAGACCCAGCAGCAAACGGAGGAAAAGCTCCGGGAAAGCGAGGAGCGCTTCCGTGAGATTGTGGATATCCCGGGCAAGTTTGTCTGGGAGACCACGCTTGATGGCAAGACTCTCTACATCTCCGACCGCGTGGAGGAAGTGCTCGGGTTCAGTCCCGGGGAGATGACCAAGCGTGGCTTCTTTGAATGTATCGTTCCGGAGGATTCGGTCATCGCGACGGCCAAGTTTTATTACGCTGCGCAGAAGGGGCAGCGTTTCAGCGACCTGGAATTCCGGTCCCAGAAAAAAGATGGCAATCTGATCTGGATGACCGCCCGCGGAGGCCCGATGCGCGATGCGGAAGGCAAGCTGATCGGGTATCGCGGTATCTGTGAGGACATCACGGAGCGCAAGCAGATCCAGCAGGAAGTCATTTCCGCCAAGGAAGCAGCCGAAGACGCCAATCGCGCCAAGTCTGAATTCCTGGCCAACATGAGCCATGAAATCCGCACGCCCATGAACGCCATGGTGGGCATGACCGGGCTCCTCCTCGGCACCAATCTCAATTCCGAGCAACGCGACTACGCCCAGACCATCCGGCAAAGCGCCGATACGCTGCTGACCATTGTCAGCGAAATTCTCGATTTCTCCAAGATTGAGTCAGGCAAGCTCGAACTCGAAAATCATCCGTTCGATCTTCCCATCCTGGTCGAAGAAGCCATCGACTGCGTGGCCATTCAGGCCGGGGACAAGGGGCTGGAACTCCACTGGCAAATTGCTCCCGACCTCCCTCCCGGATTCAATGGCGATGTCACGCGACTGCGCCAGATTCTAGTCAACCTCCTCTCGAATGCCGTGAGGTTCACCTCCAAGGGAGATGTCAGTATCAGCGTCACCCGCGCGGAGGATGAGGGGGGGAGTCACTTCGTTCTTTTCTCGGTCTGGGACACGGGCATCGGTATTCCACCGGATAAAATCGACCGGCTCTTTCAATCCTTCTCTCAGGTAGATGCTTCCACCACGCGCAAGTATGGCGGCACCGGCCTGGGCCTCGCCATCAGCCGTAAGCTGGCGGAGATGATGGGGGGCAATATCTGGGTGGAGAGTGAGGAAGGCGAGGGCTCCGGCTTCCACGTCGCCTTGCCGCTTGAGGAAGCGCTGCCGCCCAAGCCACTCGTGCCCAATCCGATTCTCAAGGGGAAGACCCTGGCCATTGTGACGACGCATCCGGGAGTGGGGGCGATGCTCGATTCCTTCGTCAAGCCATGGGGCATGAACACCATCCTGGCCGGAACGGGCGGCGAGATCATGAAACTGTTGCGGAAGGGAGAGTCCATTCACGGTGCCTTGATCGATGAAACCCTGCCCGATCAAACGGGCAAGGATCTCGTCCAGGAAATGCGGACCCAGCGGGCAGCGGCCAACATTCCCTGCGTTCTGCTCACCTCGCTCAAGCAGCAGGCCGCCTATGGCCAGAATCTGCCGCAAGGTTTCATCGCCTGCCTGGCCAAGCCAGTTCATTACCAGCAGTTGCACGCCATTCTGGCGACCTCCCTCAAGGGCGAAAAAGTAACGAACAAGCTGCTGCGCTCCACGGGACGGATCGATAACGCTTTCGGCAAACGTCGTCCGCTTCGCATTCTTTTGGCGGAGGACAACATCATCAACCAGAAAGTGGCCACGCGTATTCTCAGCCAGATGGGTTACCGGCCGGATGTTGTCCAGGATGGGGTGGAAGTACTCCAGGCCCTTGAGCGGGCGAAGTATGACGTCATCCTCATGGACGTGCAGATGCCGAACATGGATGGCCTTGAAGCCACGCGCGAAGTTCGCAAACGCTACGAAGGCCCGCGTCGTCCCTGGATCATCGCCATGACGGCCAACGCGATGGACACGGATCGCAACAACTGCTTTGCCGCCGGCATGGATGGCTACCTGAGCAAACCGGTTCGTATCGAGGCGCTGGAAGCTGAATTGGTGCGGTCATCGGAAAATATCGGGCAGGTGGTCGATTTCTCGGTTCTCTCCCGCTTTGGCGAAATGACCGGTGCCGGGAACGAAGCCGTCCTGGAACTGGTCGAAATCTTCTCCGAGGAAACCCCGCAGGCGCTCCGGCAGATTCGGGACGACATCGAGCGGCGGAACGTGCAGGGGATCAGCGTGCAGGCCATGCAGTTGGGCCGCGCCTGTTCGAATTTCGGCGCGGAACGGATGCAGATGCTTTGCTCCAGTCTGCAAAGCGCGGGCAAAGCGGGCGACTTCAGCGTCGCCACTGAATTTGTGGAGCGATTGGAAATCGAATTCCAGGTCGTGAAAAAGACGCTGCTCGAATTTGCCAAGTCGCCTCAACCCCACGCCCAGACCTCCTAGCCGGTCGCGGTGTGACAAGCTCTCGACAAGCGAGCCGCCGTCCGCTTAGTTCATAGGCATGGCCCGTGAGACCCAACGCTTTTGGCTGACCTTCGATGGTGAAAGCAGCCGCAAACCGCTCATCTATGAGATGAGTCGCAATTTTGATGTGATTTTCAACATCCGCAATGCATCCGTGACCGCTTCCATCGGCATCATCGCTCTTGAGCTGGAAGCCGATCGCGAACAGATCAAGAAAGCTGTCGCGTGGTTTGAAGAAAACGGTGTCCAGGTCGAGCCGGTCGAGATTAATACGATCGAGGGATAGGATCTTCAGTTCGTCAACGGCTTCAGCCAAACAAACGGCCAGCCGGGAAGATTCCGCAGGATCATAAAGACGAGCATCACCAGCAGGATTCCGATCGTGCGCCGAACCAGCCGAGTCTCATCCACGGCAAACGTCGGCCACGCATTCTTCTGCCAGGCGCGGACGGCTTGTCCACCGAGGACATAGAGCAGAAGTGGCAGAGTGATCATGAAGAGCGCATTGTCATGCAGTGCCTCCAGAATGCGTCCGTGAAACAGCGCATGGAGAGCTCGGGTCGCCCCGCAACCCGCGCAATAGATGCCGGTGGCATGGTAAAGCACGCACTGGGGATAAACCGCGTGATGATTCGGATCAACCGCAAAGATAAAGGCCGCAGCTCCGGCGCACGCGCAACCCGCCAAGGCCAGTTGAACGCGAACGGAAATGCCCTTGCTTCTCGGGGCCATCGTTTCGGTCATCGGCTCGCAAACGGGCGTCATGGAATTAGTCCGAGTCGTTGGTTGTCTGTTCGGTGGCCGTTTGCTCGTGCTGCTTGATGGCGACCGGAATGGCCCAGGCGAGGAAGGCCAGGGTGATGAGCAGGGTCAAGCCGGAGAGGAGAATCCCGGCGATGGCGCGCACACGCCCCGATTCACGATCCTTTTTCTGGATGAGCCCGATGATTGAGGCAATAAAGGCAGGGGGGGCCACAAAAGCACCCAGGCCACAAATTATCAGCAGGGGAAGGCTGACCAACCCGAGGGCAAAGCCCCACTGGCACCAGGGATTTGTTTTCCGGACTGCATAGTAGGGATCTGGTCCCGCCGGGGAGGTGAAGACCGGATGGTGCGGGGTGGTTGGCGCTGCGGAAGGAAAGAGCGGATGAGGTTGAGCGGGAGTAAACGGTGGTGGAATGGGCGGTGGGGGCGGCGGCAGGAAAGGTGTAGGGAGGGGAGGTGGAGCGGCGAATAACTCGCGGTAGCGCTTCCAGACCGGGGCATCGCCGGGTAAGCCGGTATGTTCGATGACATAGGTCTCCGGCGAGATCACGCCGCTGCTTTTCCGTGCGTGCAATTCCTCCAAGGTGATCGGACCAATGGGCTTGGCTTCGGGGCCCGCATAGTACCATGACATACTTCACCAGTAGCACGCCCCGCGCTTATTTCCAGCATGTTGCTTCCGGTGCGGAAGACTCCCGCTTGCTTCTCCCGGTGGCAGCTCTACAGTCGTTTCATGGAATACCGTCGCTTGGGCAAGGCTGGGGTCAAGGTCAGCGCACTGTCGCTGGGATCATGGGTCACGTTCGGACAACAGATCAGCGACGATGTCGCGGCTGATTTGATGAAGACCGCCTACGACAACGGCGTGAATTTCTTCGATAACGCCGAGGCCTACGCCGGTGGCCGCTCGGAAATCGTCATGGGGAATATCCTCAAGAAGATGGCGTGGTCTCATGAAAGCTTTCTCGTCTCCAGCAAGGTTTTCTGGGGCGGTAATCTACCCAACCAGGAGGGCCTCAGCCGCAAGCATGTCCTCGAGGCATGCCACAACGCCCTGCGCCGTTTGCAGGTCGATTACCTCGATCTCTACTTCTGTCATCGCCCTGATCCAAACACGCCCATTGAAGAAACCGTTCGAGCGATGAGCGATCTCGTTCACCAGGGCAAGGTGCTTTACTGGGGTACTTCCGAATGGAGCGCACAAGAAATCACGCAAGCCTACGCCATTGCGCGGGAATGCCATCTCGTTCCGCCGACCATGGAGCAGCCGATGTATCATCTCTTTGGACGCCACCGGCTGGAAAAGGAATATGCCCGACTTTACCCCGAATATGGCTTGGGCACAACCACCTGGTCGCCTCTGGCTTCCGGATTGCTCACCGGCAAGCACAAGGCAGGTCCGCAGGAAGGCACCCGCGCCACGCTCAAGGATTACGATTGGCTCAAGGACCAGATCACGCGTGAAGCCAAGGAGAAGGCCGACAAAGTCCAGAAGCTCGAAGTCATCGCGAAGGAACTCGACCTGAGTCTCGCCGTCTTCGCCATCGCGTGGTGCCTGAAAAATCCGAATGTCAGCACCGTGATTCTTGGGGCGTCCAAGACGGTGCAGCTCACCGAAAATCTCCACGCCATCGAGGCTCAGGCCAAGTTCACGCCCGAGGTGCTCAAGCGGATTGATGAGATTGTGGGTTGGTAGCGGCTGTTTCTTGAGGTGGCCGTTTACTTCATGAACAAGGAAGCATCAAGACCGCTCAGATTGATCACGCTCTTTAGCGTACCCTTGGCGATCTCAGGGTGATTAGGAATTGGCACGGTTCGCGTCTCATTCCGCTCACGCTTCTGCATGATAATATGGCTGCCTGCCTGTCGTACTTTTTCAAAACCGTTTGCTTGGAGGATGCGACAAACGTCGCGGGCGGAGAAGACTCCCAGCCTAGGCATGAGCCAACTCCAGAGGCCTGACTTTGGCGCCTTTGGACAGGCAGCGCTTGATTTCCGCAGAAGAAGCGGTCTCCAGGAAAAGATTCACGGCTTCCTGAACCATGGCAAAAGCTTCCTTGAGCGTGCGTCCCTGGCTGGCCACCCCTAGTTCCGGGCAAGTGGCGACATACCATTTTCCTTCCTTGGCAATCACGGCGGTTAGCGCGGGCGCTTTTTTCATACAGCGACTATAGAGTAAATGAGAACTATCGCTCTGTAAATCCCGACTCCAAACTCCACACCACCCGTCCGCTGACGATGGTATGGGTCGCGCGGGCGGGAAGCTCCCAACCGTTGAAAGGCGTATTGCGGCTAAGGGAGTAAAACTTTGTCGCGTCGACCTGCCAGGCATGCTTCGGATTAATGAGGGTGATATCGGCAACCGCGCCCGGAGCGAGCGTGCCCCGGTCCAGCTTGAGGAGCCGCGCTGGATTGACCGTCAGCTTGGCCAACATTTGCGGCCAATCCAGGACACGGCCCTCAATGAGAACCTTGGCGAAAATCCCCAGTTCCGTTTCCAGCCCGACGATGCCGAAGGGCGCGTCGGCGAACTCCACTTCTTTTTCGTAGGAGGCATGGGGCGCGTGGTCGCTGGCCAGGATTTCGATTGTGTCATCCGCGAGCCCGGCCAGGAGCGCTTCCTGATCGATCCGTTCCCGCAGCGGCGGGTTCATCTTGAAATTCGTGTTGTAACCTTCGATGGAAGCATCGGTCAGCGCGATATGATGCGGCATCGCCTCGGCATGGACTTTCACGTTGCGCTGTTTGGCCTCGCGGATCAGCCGGACCGAGTTCGCGCTGGACAGATGCTGCATCAGAATCCGGGCGCCGGTGAGTTCCGAGAGAAGAATATTGCGGGCGACGATCATGTCCTCCGCAATGCGCGGCCAGCCGGGGAGTCCCAGGACGGTGCTCCAGTAGCCTTCGTTCATCACGCCACCGGCGGAGAGGTTGTAGTCTTGGCAGTGATCGAGCGTCAGGAGATCGAACATCCGGGCGTAATCAAGGGCGCGCCGCATCACCTCATTGTTCTGGACGCAATGGCCGTCATCGGTAATGGCGACGACACCCGCCTTGAAAAGGGAACCGATGGGCGCGAGTTGCTCACCCTTCATGCCGACGGTGATGCAGCCCGTGGTAAAGACATTGATGCAGGCGGTTTCCAAGGCGCGCTGCCGCATCAGGGCGATGGTATTGGGGCCATCCGCGGGCGGATTGGTGTTGGGCATGGCCAGCACGCTGGTGAAGCCTCCGGCGGCGGCGGCGCGGGTGCCGGTGGCGATTGTTTCCTTTTGCGTGCCGCCCGGCTCGCGAAGGTGGACGTGCATGTCAATCAGGCCCGGGGCCACGATCAGACCATCGGCCTCGATCACCGGGAGTGAACAGTCGGGCCGCGCGGTGGTCTCCGCGATGCGGCCTTCGATGACCACAAGATCAGCGATTTCATCCCGTCCGGAAGCCGGATCAATGATGCGACCTCCGCGGATGAAGAGGGAAGGGAGAGGTGACGTAGGGAGGGGACTGGACGGTAAGGACGGGCTCACTTCGGCGAGCTTAATCCGAACTCTTGCCACGACAAGCCTAGAGGCGGGATGAATTGTTCGTCACGCTCATCCCCCATCAGTTAAAGGGAGGAAAACGGATGGTCGTCTCCATGATGTTGATGATTCGTGCGCCGGATTCCCTTGAATGTCAGGTTCGGTCTCATCCATGATCGCGACGAGAGTTCAAAATCAGCATGTCAGATTCATACCCATCCAATGTGGCAAAGAACCAGCCGGTTTCTGTAATCGGGTTCTCATTTCGCCAGGATTGGGGAGGTGCCCTTCTGCTCATCCTCGCCGTTTTGCTTGTCTACTCCCCCTTATGGAATGCGGGCTACATTTGGGACGATGATTATCATCTCACCAATAATCCCTGCATCATCGGTCCCCTGGGTTTGAAAGAAATTTGGACGACGAGTGCCGGTCAGTTTTTCCCCTTGGTTCTCACGACGTTTTGGATCGAGCATGCGCTCTGGGGACTTCATCCCTTGGGATATCACGTGGTTAATGTGCTTTTCCAAGCCTTCTCGGCCCTCGTGCTCTGGCGGATTTTACGGAGATTGCGAATTCCCGGCGCCTGGCTGGGAGCAGCGTTGTGGGCCTTGCACCCCATGCAGGTGGAGTCAGTTGCGTGGGTATCAGAATTAAAGAATACCCAATCCGGCTTTTTTTATCTGCTCACGATTCTCTATTTTCTGCGCTGGCTTGAGGCGAAAGAAAAGCAAGGAGCGGGTGTTCGTGATTACTCCTTAACCCTCCTTTGCGCCTTTTTGGCCATGGCGAGCAAATCCTCGACGGTCGTGCTTCCTGCAGTCTTGGCTTTGTGCGCCTGGTGGATGGAGGGGAAATTCCCCTGGAGGTATATTGGACGGTTGGCTCCTATCGCCCTGATGTCGCTCGTTTCAATCGTCGTCACGGTTTGGCCTCATCCGGTGGATCCTGCCGTCGTCATTTTAGCTCCCCAAACTCCGTTGAACTGGTATCAGCGAATAGCACTTTCCGGTGATGTGTTTTGGTTTTATCTGGGTAAATTAGTCTGGCCCCACCCTCTCATGGCCATTTATCCCCACTGGGAGATGGATATGCGCCAAACCGCCGCATTTCTTCCCTTACTCGGTGCGGTTCTTGTCCTATCGATAGTGTGGATTCAGCGAGGATCACTTTTGCGCCCCGTCTTCTTTGCCCTGGCCTACTACCTGATCGTGCTTTCTCCATTTTTGGGACTGATCGACCAGACGTTTTGGCGATATTCCTATGTGCAGGATCACCTACAGGATATTGCGAGCATGGGCCCCCTGGCATTACTGGGGGCGGGACTATTTCAAGGTTCTAGAATCCTTTTTGGTAACAAACCTGAAGCCCCCTTTATCCTTGGTATGGGGCTTCTCTTTATTTTCGGATTCCTGAGCTGGCAGAGAGTGTTCTTCTATAAAAACGATGAAACGCTCTGGACTGATTCGCTGGCCAAGAACCCGGATTGTTGGTTGGGGCAGTATAATCTCGGTGTCGCCCTGCTGGAAAAAGGTGATGACGAACAGGCGATGGGACTTTACCAGAAAGCTATCGATCTCAACCCCGGCTATGCTCCCGCCCAATACAACCTTGCGGATGGTCTTCTGCAAAAAGGGCAGGTCGATCAAGCCATAGCCTTGTTTCAAAAAGCGCTTGAAATCAATCCGAGCCTTTCCCGGGCCCATGACAATTTAGGCAATGCCCTTTTGCAGAAGGGACTGGTCGATGAAGCCATCACGCAATATCGCAAGGCCATTGAACTCAAGCCACTTTACGCCCAAGCGCATTATAACCTGGGTTTGGCGCTCATGAATAAGGGGCAGCAAGACTTGGCCATGGCTGAATTTCAAAGGGCTTTGGTAATCAATCCTCAACTTGCTGAAGCTCACAACAGCGTAGGCGAAATTCTGGTAAAAAGGGGACAACTGGATCAGGCCATCGAAGAATATCAGGAAGCCATTTCTCTTAACACTCACTCTGCCAAACTGCACTATAACCTCGCTACCGCTTTTCTCCAAAAAAGTGAATTTATCCAGGCAATTGACCAGTACCAAAAGACTTTGGCCCTTGATCCCCATTTCCCCCAGGCCAACTACAATCTGGGAGTCGCTTACAATCAAGTGGGACAGGTGCATGAGGCCATGACTCAATTTCAGAAGGCAGTCGATGTCGCGCCGAAAGATACAGAGGCAAGAAACAATTTGGGCATGCTTCTAGCGCAAAGCGGTCAGCTCGATGAAGCGAGGAATGAATTTGAGAAGGCCATTCAATTAACCCCGGCAAACGCAGAGGCGCATTACAATCTTGGACTTGTCTACTATCAAACGGGAATGTTCGCTCAAGCTGTGAGCGAATTTCGGGAAACCTTACGTCTTGAGCCGAATTTTCCCGATGTGCAAACAACTTTGGCAAAAGTGCAAAAACTTGTACCAAACTAAAGGACTCCCGATGATTTAGAGGAGTGGAAAGCTCTCGGATTTAAGGTCTAATAAGCGGAATCCACTAAATTATCGTGACTAGAACAAAAAGAGGACGTCTTTAAGGCTTTCTGGAAATGAAAGAAAATTCATTTCTTGATTTGACGCTTTTGCATCAATCGTGTAAGTTCGCTGCATGATTAACAACCGTCTCGTCATTCGTACCGCTCGTAAATTACTTCGAGGCGGTTTCACATTGGTAGAGCTTCTCGTCGTTATCGGCATTATTGCTATTTTGGCTGGTGTTGCTCTCGGCCCGATCACTTCTGGTATTAAGAAAGCCCAGCAAAGCAGTGGTGTCCAAACGTCACGGACGATCGCTCTTTCTGAATTCACTTACTCGAATGATAACAATCAGACATGGCCGCTAAGTTCTTCCGGTTCAGCTTCTACTGCTGCTGATCCAGTGAAAGTTCTCCTTGCTGGAAACTATATCAGTGATCCTAGTATCTTCTATATTGGTGGATCCAAGGAAACAAAATATACGGGTACGACTGCTTCGACCTCCATTACTCAGCAGAATATCTCCTTTGATTTCTGGGCCCAATCCAGCACTCAGGCTTATAATGCGAACGTTCCGGATCAGGCTCCGGTGATTACCAGTTCTTTCGGAACAGGTGTTCAGGTTACGCCCTCTATTGGTGCCTCTGGTTATTCGGCCCCGGTTCAGGCTTCTAATCCTTACGGAACGGCTGGTATTGCGGTTTGCTACAAGAGCAATAGTGCCAAGTTTGTTCAGGCAGCGACCTCAGGCAATGTCGCTCCGATTATTGATCCGACCATTCCATCTGGAACGTCTCTGATCACCCTCCCTGGTGGCGGTTGATTTTCTGAGATAACCTCTTGAGTAAAGGCGGTCTGGCTTGTCCAGACCGCCTTTCTTTTTTTGTTGGTGAAATGGCTGATCTTCGCGACAAATAGGCGGGCATGTTGTCTTCTTTCTTTTCAGCTTCTTCTTGCCGCATGGGCTTTACTCGGCGCGAGCTCCTTTTTGGGCTTGCCGTACTGATAGCGGCCGTGATTGTCGTTACGGGGCCGGTGAGTCAATACCTGGCGCAATCAAGGATCGCGCATGCGGTGCAGAAAGGGCGCGAACTTAATTTGCTGCTCTCACAGTATGCATTGGATAATGACGATACCTATCCGATCGGGCAGGGGACTACCGCACTTGGTAAGTCGGAGGGCATTGCCCGCAATCTCCTCAACGACAAGTACGCGTCGACCCCGGATATCTTTGTCTTGGGGAAAGCCCTCGCCTATACCGGCACGGCGGTCGACTTTTCCGATTTCGCCGCCAATCAGATCGACTGGGATTTCACGGCTGCGACTTCCACGACTGGGCTTCCCGCGTCCGCTCCCGGCTTGCTGCCCACGCTCTATGCCACGGGGGAGACAGTCAGTTATCCCGCGGCAACCGGAACGGTGGTCGACCTCACTCTCTCGGGTAACGGCCCCTTTGGCTTAAAGGGGATGGTGGTGGGTTACAAAAACAATGCGGTGATTTTTATCCCTGCGACGCCGATCGGTTCCCAAGCCGTGGCCAAGGGTTTTATTCTGCCCGCGTTCCCCGGCGGCAGCTACACGCAGATCAAACCGTAGCAGTAGACTTCCCCTCGTTCCCAAGTTGCACTTGGGAACGCCCTTGTCGGCGCAATTTCATTGCCTGTTCCATTGCCCTAACTGAATGGTTCGACTGGCGCGAAATAGAATTTCGCGGGAGCAGGGACGTTCCCAAGTACAACTTGGGAACGAGGGGAGGGGGCTGGAGCGACTTCAGGTCGCTTCCACCGGGGTTTCGCCGGGAGCACCCACGGTGGGAGGCTTGCGGTGATGGGCGATATCCAAGAAAAGATTGTAGACGGCAAGCAAGCCGGGAAAGAGATTCGAGACGATGCCGGGACCGTCGTTTTTCCCCCAGATGAAGTAGAAGAGGAGCAGGAGACTGCCCAGGATGCTCATATACCAGAAGAGGCGCGGCACGGTCGGTTTACCCGCTCGGCGCGAGGCGACGGCCTGGACGACCCAGCGGAGCGTAAACAGGAGGGTTCCCGTGTAGCCGATGATTGTCCATGGCGTGATCGTGATTCCCCACCAAACGCCCCAAACGGTATGCATCATAGAGGTGGAATGTAGGGTGGGGCTCCTCTCGGACGCAACCATATAAGAGGGCTTTCGTCTTGCGGCGGGCTATGACTACTGGTTGAACAAGCCATGCAAGCTGATTTGGCGAACTGATTTTTGACGGAATTAACGGGAGGCCAGCGGAATTTACGGAATAAGTCCAGCTGCTGGAAAGACTACCTCGTTAATTTGGGGAAATTCCGTTAATTCCGTCTAAATTGTGATCGCTTCATTGGGGGGAGAGGATAATGGGAACGTCGTCGCCGGGGGCGTGCTGAGGTACCTCGGGAGGGGATCCTCTAATCTTGTTAAGCGAGGGATTTCCGGCCAAAATTTTACTGATCATGAACGCCTACGATTCGCTCCAGCAACGCTCCAAGGAAATCGCCCTCTATAACAGCACAGCCAGCGTGCTGGGCTGGGACCAGGAGACTTATATGCCACCGAGTGCCGGGGCTTATCGTGCCGAGCAACTGGGACAGTTGGCCGGGCTGACCCATCGTCTGGCGACGGCTCCGGAAGTGGGCGATTGGATCCAGGCGTGCGAGGACCATCTGCCTCCTTGCGCAGATCCCGAGGAGACGGCGCTCCGCGCGGCCAATGTACGGGAATGGCGTCGCGATTATGATCGCTCGACCAAGCTCCCCTCGCGCCTCGTGGAAGACTTGGCCAAAACGACTTCGTTGGCCCGCGAGACTTGGGCCAAAGCGCGGCGGGAGTCGAATTTTGCCGCCTTCGCGCCATGGCTGGAAAAAATCCTGGCCCTCACCCGCGAGCAGGCGGAGGCTTGGGGCTACACCACCTGCGCTTATGATGCCTTGCTGGAGGGCTATGAGCCGGGTGCCCGCGCTGCGGAACTGACTCCGGTTTTCGCCGATTTGCAAAAGCAACTCACCCCGTTGTTACCGCGCCTGCAGAAGATCACCGATGCGGTCGACCCGGCGCGGTTGGAGAACCAATACGCGGTGAGCCAGCAGAAAATCTTCAACCAGGAAGTGGCAGAAGCGATGGGCTTTGATTTCAACGCAGGCCGGATTGATACCACCACGCATCCGTTCTGCACGGAGCTGGGGCCGAAGGATTGCCGCCTGACCACGCGATACAACGAAAAGGATTTCACCAGCTCACTTTTCGGCGTGATGCATGAGGCGGGGCATGGTCTCTACACGCAGGGCTTGCCGCCGGAGCAATTCGGAACGCCGATGGGCACTTACCTTTCCCTTGGCATTCACGAATCACAATCGCGTCTGTGGGAGAATCAGGTGGGGCGCAGTCGCGCGTTCTGGCGGCACTGGTATCCGGCGGCGCGAAATCATTTCCCGACCCTTGCCGATTTGCCCATGGAGGAATTCTGGCTGCTGGTCAATCGCGTGAAGGCGACCCATATCCGGGTCGAGGCCGATGAAGCGACTTATAACCTGCACATCATCCTCCGTTTTGAGATGGAGCAGCGTCTGGTCTCGGGAGAACTGGCCGTTGCCGACTTGCCCACAGCCTGGAATGCCCGGTTTGAGGAGCTCTTTCAAATCCCGGTGCCGGATGATGCGCGGGGGTGTTTGCAGGATACCCACTGGGCGCTGGGATTGATCGGTTATTTCCCCACCTACACCCTGGGCACGCTCAATGCCGCGCAACTCTTTCACGCCGCTGTGAAGCAGGTTCCGGAGCTCGAGACCGATTTGGAATCGGGCAGGTATTCCCGGCTGCTGGGTTGGTTGCGGGAGAAGATTCACCGGCATGGCCGGAGGTACTCGCCTTCACAATTGGTCGAGCAGGCGTCAGGTGAACCGATCAGTGCGAGCTATTTTATGGATTATCTTAAGGCGAAGTATTGACTTTAGTTCGAGGGCTAGATACTAGCTAAGGATTCGGATCCGCGTCCTCGGGAAGGGGGGCGGGCTTCCAGATCGGCGCGGTGACTTCTTCTGCCGTGTAGTCCTGCTGGGTCGCCAGGGTGCGTCCAACCTTGAGTGCGGAGGTGATATCCTGGTCCGCGCCGACGGCGTAGACATGCACCGCGTTGGCAAAGCCCGGCACGAGCGCCTCGCCCCGGTCGGTGAGGGGGAAATCGCCGGTGAGTTGGTTGAGAGTGTCCTGGGAAATCAGGATGCGCTCATTCAATTTTTTGGTCAGTGCCTCAAGCCGCGCGCCCATGTTCACGGTCGAGCCCATCGCGGTGTAATTGCGTTTGAGGCTGGAGCCCATGTTGCCGACCAGCGCCTCGCCGGTATGGATGCCGATGCCACACTCGAACAGCTCGATGTCCTTGCCCGCGCGCTTGGTCTTGAAATTGGCCAGGGCGTAGCGCATCTCCATCGCGCAACAGACCGCGCGCTGGGCGTGGTCGGCCTGGGCATAAGGCGCGTTCCAGAAGGCCATGATGCAATCGCCGATATACTTGTCGACCGTGCCATCGTACTTGAAGACGACCTGGGTCATCGCTTCCATGTACTCGTTGAGCACATCGAGGACTTCCTGGGAATCGCGGTTGTCGCAATACTTGGTGAAACCGCGGATATCGCAGAACATGATGGTGATTTCCTGCTTCACGCCGCCGAGCTTCACGTTATCCGGGTGCTCCAGCACCTTGTTCATGACCTTCTCGGAAAGGTAGGCGCTCATGGCCGCCTTGATCCGTTCCTTTTCGCGTTCCTCGCCAAAGAAGCCCTTGCTCGGCACCGCGATGGCGAGGAGTAGCAGCCCGAGTTCCGGCACGGCCACGGGCACCTGAAGATTGTCAAACCAGAGGGCCGCAAAGCCGCCTGCTGCCAGCAAGGTCATCGAGATGAGCGCCGTGGCGACCATGAGCGGAATGCCCACCCGCAGCATGACGTTACCCATGGCGAAGACAAAGAGCGCATAGAGCGGCATCCAAATCCACGGGCTGAGCGCGTGGAGGTAATCATGCTGGAGGATGTTGTTCAGCATATTCATGTGAGTGACGACATTGGGTGAATTGGTGTCGAGTGGAGTAACACCAGAGTCAGTACCGGTCAGGGTAACGCCAACTACCACGATGTTGTCTGTGATCGGAGGGAGATGGCGAGTCGCTTCATTTGTTTGGTTATTGGCCTTACCTGTCAGGCCTAAGGCCATATTGAAGTAACCAATAGATTGAAAATCTTGAAGCCTAGCCCGGTAGTTAATAATCAAGCTGCCTTCTTCGTCGATGGGAATGTGTTGTACCGTTCCGTCCGGTAATTGGATTTTGATTTCATGCCCAATGTTTACGGTGACTTGATCTGGATCAACACCCCAGTATTGCAGAAGTATTTGCAGGTCTAGAGATGGTAAGATATTGCCGTCAATATTCACCACCATCGGTAACGTATGTCGAACGCCTCCGGAGGTATCCTCATCAGCAAAACCAAAATAAGTTTCCTTCCTGAGGGCGGGGAAGGGAAGGCTGGCTGACTTGGAAGAAAGTAGTTTGGAAGTATCGCCAATGACGTTCTTGATCGGGCGTGTCGGCAGCATTTCTTCGTCACTAATTGGCTTGCCGGTGTCATCGCGGCGGGAAGCGGTCACCATATGGGGGATAAGAGAAGCTCCATCGACGAGGACTTGATCTTCTGATTCCGCTGGAGGCTCCGCTTGGGCGGGTTCCGGCGTTGAAGCAGGTGGCGTGGCTGTCGGAGCCGCTGGGGCAGGTGCGGGAGTGGAAGCATCGGGCACTGCGGCTGCTGGGGGAGGTGTGGCGGTAGGTATAGGTGCTGCAGGTGCGGTCTCTTGAACCGGCGGATTATTAGTCGAGCTATCTGCGGTTGCCGGATTTAGCATCTCCGGGGAGGCGCCAAAGGTCACGGCGGCAGGTGAGCTGCTGGCGGGCGGTGCGGGAGCAGGGGGAGTGGCCGAAGGGGCGTTTGTCGTATCGGGGGGTGGAGGTTGAGGAACGGATGGCGTAACGGCGGGAGTAGACGCTGGGGCAGTGGATGGTGCCTCCTGGGCCGAAGGAGGAGTGTTGGTAGCATCAGGAGATGACGGAGGAGCGGGAGCCGGTACAAGACTTGAATTGGTCGTGGTCGGGGGATTGGTGGTTGAAGGGGGTTGTTGTGTAGTCAGTGTGCTTTTTTCTTCAGTGAAAAAGACGTCCCATCCCACCACCTTTGGGTGTTCCTGAGAAAGTACTCCTAGGAACTGGCCGTGAACATTTCGCGGGAAGGGCCATGCGCCCAAATCTCTTACCGAGCTTTCATCGATGGCAACAAAAACTAAGTGCTTATCGGGAGTCTGAGACGCTATCTTCTTCTGCAAGTGATAGCGTAACTTCATCATCTCATCGGCCGTCTGAGCCTCCTTGGCATCAAGAAAAGGAACTTTGAGCATGAGCCCAACAAGGACAGTCAGTACCACGGCGATGACGGCGGCGACGATCGTGTTGGAAAACGATTTCATGCGTGGTTGATGCGCCGCATCGTGGCAAACGGATGACAGTCTGGCAAGAGAGCGATGTTGATAATTAAGATGAGCATTGTATCGCCTCAGAGGTCGTCGCCGATGTTCCTATCGGCGGATGTTTCCGGACTTCGGTGGTACACGGTACGACAGGGCGCTTACAAGACGGCTACCTCAGAGCAGAAAGAACCGCGATTATTCCATTGCGAAAACGGTTCTGAGGGCGCACGTTAAAGCGACTCTTTATCGCGCATCTTATCCCACTCACGTGAAGAAAAAAAACAGCATCCCGAATGTCACTGTAGGTCAGCTCTACACCAACCACGCCAATCAGTTGCAGCTCAAGCTGCTCGCGGGTGCGGGGGGGCTTCAGCGCCGAATATCGGAGGGAGCGGTGAATCGTCCGGGTTTGGCCTTGGCCGGATTTTATCGCTCATTCGCCTTTCAGCGTGTCCAGATCATCGGCAGTGGGGAGACGCATTATCTTAAGTCGCTTCCGGAGAAAGAAAGTCGCCAGCGGCTCAAGGAGCTCTTCAAGCACCGGATTCCCTGCCTGATTTTTGCCCGGAACATCAATCCTCCGCGGGTGGTGCTGGAAGAAGCCGAGGAGGAGGACATCGCTGTCTTCAAGTCGCCGCTGACCACGATGCGCCTGATGAACATGGCGACAATCTGTCTGGAACTTGATTTCGCGCCGACCGCCTCGGAGCACGGAAGCATGATTGATATCCTCGGCATTGGCGTTTTGGTGCGGGGAGCCAGCGGCATTGGCAAAAGTGAGTGCGTCCTCTCCCTCGTCGAGCGTGGGCACAGTTTAGTGGCGGACGATGTCACGCGGATTCGCTCCCTGGAAGGCCGGGAACTCATTGGCACCTCGTCTGATCTCTCCCGGTTTCACATGGAAGTCCGGGGTTTGGGAATCATCAATATCGCTAGTATTTACGGTGTGCGGAGCATCCGGTTTGAGAAGAGGCTGGACCTGGTGGTGACCTTGCAGGACTGGCATGAGGTACCGGAAATCGACAGAATTGGCTTGGAACAAGATTATTACGAAATCTTGCAAATCAAGATTCCGCATGTCACCATACCTGTGCGTCAGGGTAGAAATCTGGCCAATTTGGTGGAAGTGGCGGCTCTGGATCAGAAGCTCAAAGGCATGGGCCAAAATTCCGCAGTTGAATTTAACGAAAGATTGTTGAAAGCTATCGCAAACCGGGATAAGTAAAGCGCTTACCCTTAATCTTAAAAATTTTTAGACATGGCCTCCGCAGCAAAAAATAAAGAATCAGGATCGTCGCTCGTGCGGGACCTTGTGGTCGGAAACAAGTTGGGTCTTCACGCCCGTCCCGCAGCGATGTTTGTGCGGATCGCCAACCGTTTCTCCTCTGATATCCTCGTGGAAAAGGATGGCGAAGAGATCAACGGGAAGAGCATCATGGGCCTGATGTTGCTGGCTGCCGGATGCGGTTCCCGGCTTAAAATCACGGTCACCGGCCCCGACGCGGCAGACATGGTCAAAGCGCTCGAGGAATTAATAGCTCGCAAATTTGACGAAGAGTGAGCAGTTTGGCGCCGATGCCAGATGAGACATCGGGCCCCGTCCCCCCCGCCATAGAAGAAAGATACAAAGGTACCGCCGTATCTCCGGGTATCGCCACGGGTCCCCTCGTCCTGCTCTACGCGGATGAACACATCGTCCGCAAACGCCGGATTCGTCCTGAGGACGTCAACGGCGAAATCGCCCGCTTTGAGGCCGCGCTGCTGAAGACGCACCAGCAAATCCAGGCGATCCGCAATCAACTGGCGACCTCCATCGGTGAGGCGGATGCCAGTATTTTCGACGCCCATATTCTCTCCTTGGAAGACAGCTCTTTGATCGAGTCGGTGAAGGAACACGTTCACACCCGGCTGGTCAATGTCGATTTTGCCTACGAACAGGTTGTTCGCTCCTACACGCGAAAAATGCGTGAGCTGGACGACGACTATTTCCGCGAGCGGGCAGGGGATTTCCTGGATGTTTCCCGGCGCGTGCTGCGGAATTTGCAGGGCAAGGACGATAACGAGCTCCAAAACCTGGACGCACCCTGCATCGTGCTGGCGCATGATCTTGCCCCGTCGGACACGGCGGGACTCGACCGTAAATTTGTCCTAGGTATTGCCACTGAGGCGGGCAGCCGCACCTCCCATTCTGCCATCATGGCTCGTTCGCTCAATCTTCCCGCCGTGGTGGGATTGCGCGATATCATCGGCAAATTTGAGCCGGGAGTGGAAGTTCTCATCGATGGCTATGAGGGGCTCCTCATCGTTTCGCCCTCGGAGCAGACCAAATACGAATATGGCCAGCGGCAGAAGGTGCACCAGGAGGTCGAGGTCAAACTTGATGCGCTGCGCGAGACGATTCCCGTTACCGTTGATCAAAGGCGAATCATCGTCTCGGCCAATATCGAAATCCTGGAAGACATTCCGCTGATCAAGGAGCATGGCGCCGAGGGCGTCGGCCTGCTGCGGACGGAATACCTCTTTCTTAACCAGGACGAATCCCCCAGCGAGGATCAGCAGGTGGAGATGTACAGCCAGATGGCGCGCGCTTCCCAGCCGCATCACCTGATTATCCGCACCCTGGATGTCGGTGGCGACA
>CAIPBM010000156.1 GCA_903863295.1 uncultured Verrucomicrobiota bacterium
GGTGGGGCAAGGAGTGGACGCGTAAAAAGACCAAACAGGCATCACCCAAAAAACCCGCTATTTCCTTGCCGCATGCCTCCACGTTTGGCTTCATAATAGGATGTTAAAGGCGTGTCTGGCTTTGGCCTTTTTCGGTCTCGTTCTTGTGCTGCCCGTGCGGGCGTTCAATTGGGAAACGGCGACCGTGCGCGGGCGGGACTATGTCTCGCTCCACTCCTTTTGCACTTTTTACGGATTCCCGTATTCGGTTCCCAATGGCAACGACCGGTATGTCGGGCGTAACGCGCAGCATACCATCAGCATGAAGATCGGTTCGCCCGATCTCTGGCTGGACGGGGTCCACTATGTGATGAGCTTTCCCATTGAGGGGGGCGACAACGACTGGCTCGTCTCGCGCATGGACGTCATCAAGCTTTTCGAGCCCGTCCTGCGTCCCACCGAAATCTCAGGGCGCCACTCCATTCGCGGCGTCGTGCTCGATGCCGGGCACGGCGGTACGGATAACGGCGCGGTCAGTGCCCATGGCGGCATGGAGAAACGGTACTCGCTTGATACAGCTTTCCGGGTGGCGGCGATTCTTCGCTCCGCAGGGCTCAAGGTCGTTTTCACCCGCCAGACCGATGTCTTCGTTGATCTTTACGAGCGCGCCCATATCGCCTCCCTCTATCCCGACTATTGCTTCGTCAGCATTCACTTCAACTCCGCGACTCCTGAGGCGCGCGGCCTGGAAACCTATTGCCTCTCGCCTCGTGGCGCGGCCTCGACTTCGTCGGCCTACCTGACGCGTGGCGACATCCAGAAGCTACCCGGTAACGATTACGATACCCAAAACATCCTGCTCGCCTCAATGGTCCACTCGGAGATCATTAAGCTGAATCCTGGCGACCCAAGCGCGGATCGCGGGGTCAAGCGTGCACGGTTTGTCGTGATCAAGCAGAACGTTTTGCCGGCCATTCTCGTCGAGGGTGGTTTCGTCTCAAATCACATGGAAGCCGCTCGGATCGATCAGGAGAGATACCGGCAGAATCTCGCGCAGGCCATTGCCCGGGGCATCATTAAATTCTCCAACTCGATGGGCGATGATGACCGATCCCTCCCGGGACTTGGCTCCAGCGATGATGGCGATAACAAGCCAGCCCCTCCGCCTCCGCCGAAGGCAGTTCCCGTTGCTGTCCCGTCAGGCAATGCGGCTCCGTCGGGCCTGGCCCAGGATTCGCCGAACGTTAAGGCCGGGGCGCATGCCCCGAAGCCATCCAGCACCCAAGCTAGTGCAGATGCCAGTGGAAAATCGGCCACCACGCCGGGGGGCGCCCCAACCACGACATCCGGCACGGGCCACAAGTCGAAGAAAAAGAAGGGAACTGCCGCAGCCACGACTCCTGCAGTGGTTCCGAGCCAGGCTCCTTCCACACCTGCTCCCTCCAACGGCCCGATTAGTCCTTCGGCGGAGGCTCCGTCCCCGGGTCCTTCGGCCCCGGCACCCACACCCAAGACGACTCCGGCCCCGACCAATGCCTCTCCGCAAGCCCCGTCCGCACCGCTCAATTTAGCTGAGCCGGCACCGCCAACTCCTGCCCCCGGAGCCGACAAGGCACCCGCGGAACCTGACGAACCACCCACGGTCAATATCTATCCCACCACGCCCTCCAAGACGGCGGCTCCCTCGGTTCCAGCTCCGTCCGCACCCGCGCCCGAACCGGCTCCTGCCCCAGCAGCTGCTCCCGGAACCAATGCTGCGTCCTCGACTCCGGCGGAACCTTGATCATGCCTGAGCCACTCAACGATCAACCGATAGGGGCATTCGATTCCGGCGTCGGCGGACTGACTGTCGTCCGCGCGATGAGGGAGCTCCTTCCCACGGAGGATATCCTCTATTTGGGCGACACGGCCCGGGTTCCCTACGGCAATAAATCGCCGGAAACGATCATCCGCTATTCGCGCGAGATCATGACCTATCTTCGCAGCCATAACGTCAAGGCGGTGGTGGTCGCCTGCAACACGGCCTCGGCGCATGCGCTCTCCATCCTGCAAAAGGAATCGGATATCCCGGTGATTGGCGTGATTGCCCCGGGAGTCCAGGCGGCCCTTTCCGCCACCCGGAGCGGTCGCATCGGCATTGTGGGGACACAGGGAACGATCCAGAGTGAGGCGTACCAGAATCTATTGCGCCAGTATCACCCCGATGTCGTCATCACGGCGGTCGCCGCGCCGTTGCTCGTTTCCCTAGTGGAAGAAGACTGGCTCTCGCACCCCGCGACCCATTTGATCTTGGAAGAATATCTCGCGCCAATGAAAGCCGCACGGGTGGACACTGTGGTGCTGGCTTGCACGCACTATCCGTTGTTGAAGGCGCAGGCCCAGCGCGTTCTTGGCTCGGACGTGGTGCTGGTCGATTCAGCCCAGAACGCGGCCTCCACGTTGGCGCGTAAATTGATGACCGGTGGACTCAAACGAGCCCCGTCTGAGCACTCCGGCCAGATCACCATTTGTGCGACCGATCTTCCGCCCCAGTTTTCCCGGTTGGCGGAACGGTTCCTCGGCGAAAAAGCCAAAGCGATCCGGCAGGTTACCGTCGGCTGAAATGCGTAAGGCGCACTGGATGCAACATCCATCCAGCGCGCCTCGAAACCGGCTACGCTATTTCCCGAAGGTACCGCGCTTTTCTTTCACCTGATCGTTTTTGAAGACGATCACCACTTCGCTGTTGTCATTGCGATAGGTGTAGGTGGTCTGGGTACCGCCCACAATGGGGATCGGCTCGTCTTTTGAGTCGGTGGGAGCGCCCATGATGCTGCGCACCTCGGACGAGGTCATGTTGTCGTGAATCTTGTCGAGATTTTCTTGATTCAAGGTGAGTGAGGATCCTCCTCCGCAACCCAGAAGCATGAGTGATAATGCCGCGCACAATAGATATTTCATAATCAACCTTTCGTTAGTGGGCTTTATGCCCGTTACGAAAGATTTGCAGTCAACGTGCCAAGATGAGATGGGCTCGCAAGTGTCTCAGGGTGAGCCAATAACAAGGGGCGTTGATTTTGGCTAAAACGCGAACTCCAAGCAAATCGCACGAATGGAATAAGCCCATTCGCAGAAAGCGGATGTACTTCAAATAGCCGGTTTGGGAATCGGGCACAACCGATCCAGCGCCTCGACCGTTCCCTCCGCGACATTGGCGGAGGCGACGTATCCACCTTGGGCACGAACCTGTTTCTTCACTTCGTCGACGGCATTGGCGGGGCAGCCGATGTGACGCGCGTAACGACGTTCCAGCATGGGGAGATCATTGAGATGATCTCCCGCGACAAAAATCTGTAGGGGCAAAATGCCGAGGCCATTCGCGATGGCCTCCAGGCACGCGCCCTTGTGATAGAATTTATGGCTGAAACGAAAATAGATCGAATTGCGCACGGCGATAAGAGTCGGCCAGTTCTCCAGCAGCGGCGTCATGTAGGCCGAGATTTCGTCCGCCTCCTCCTCACAACTGGCAATGATCCCGAGCGGTGACCCCGCGTCCTCGACGAGCTGCGCCTTGGTGTGATGGACAATATAGTCCTCGATCAATTTCCACAGCGGGCCGACCGATTCGAAAAGCTGTGCGTGGAGTAATTCGCAACGATGGTTCCACTCGTACCAGCCGACTCCGCGGCGATCGCGCAAAAGCCAGACTTCGCGCTCCAGGGAGACGACCCAGTTGGGCCAGATCGGCACTTTGCGGCGGATGAGATCTTCCTGCAGGCTTTCGAAGGTGCGGCCGGTGTTGATGACCCAGGAAACTTGTGCGTGTTGGCGCCATGACTGGAGCCGTTGGAAGAACGACTCCGCAATCGGCACGTTTTCGGGCTCCGCGAGGGTGCCGTCGTAATCGGTGCAAATCATCCGCAGGCTGGTGGAGAGCAGGGCGGTTTTCTTGTTCTGGACACTCATGATTTTCTGCGACTAGCGGGACGACGCGGAACCAGACAAACTACTCCATAGACCAGCGCGAGCAAGGCGGTGGTCGCATAAGGAGGATATTCCAAGGGAATCGGAAGGAGATGCCAAAGCACTAAACCGAGTCCGCCAAGCGCAACTCCCCCCATGAGAAACCAGCGGGCGAGGAGTGAGCGGGCGGGCATCCGTTTAATCTAGGGGATGTCGTCCGGGGAGGGCAAGGACGCCGGAAATTTTTTCATGGAATGACAGGGGGAGCGTTTCCTGCTCCACCCGAAATTTATTTCGCGCTAACTGGGGTAGCTTGGCGGTCCAGATCGGCCATGAAATGGCCTCAGCACGTGCGTTCCCAAGTGCAACTTGGGAACGAGGCAACAGGCATGGTGGAAGTGAAACGGGAGTGTTCTTTTGCGTTCCGGTTCCTCTTCCGGTACAAGCTTTGCATGGCTTCCCTAACCTCGCTCCATTTTTCCGGCTGGGGTTGGCTCGCGGTGATCGGCGGGGCCATGTTCATTGGCATGAACAAGGGCGGGCTGACGGGCCTGGGAGTACTCCCGGTGCTGCTTTTCGCCGTGGTTTTCCCGGCGCGGGAATCGACCGGTTTCGTTTTGCCGCTGCTCATTGTGGGCGATCTCTGCGCGATCGGCGTCTATCGGCGCGTGGTCATCTGGAAGGTTTTCTGGGCGTTGTTGCCTCCGGCGCTGGTGGGCATTGCATGGGGCTATAGCTTGATGGGCCGCATTGCTGAATCGGAATTCGGTCCGCTCATTGGCTGGATCATCATCGCGTTGATTGCGCTCCAGTTTCTCCGCAGCACTTTTGGCGAAAAGCTGGATCATATCTTTGAGTCCCGCGTCTTCGGCCTGGTCATGGGGGTATTGACCGGCGTCACCACCATGCTGGCGAACGCGGCTGGCCCGGTGGCCAATCTCTATTTTCTTTCCGTCGGATTACCGAAGTGGAACCTCATCGGAACCTCGGCCTGGATTTTCTTTGTCATCAATCTCTGCAAAGTGCCGTTCAGTGCGCACCTCGGCTTGACCAATGGCTACTCGCTGACCTTGGCTGCGGCTCTCGCGCCCCTCGTGCTTTTCGGCTTTTTCGTGGGGCGCCGGATTGTTACCGTGATGCCGCAAAAATTATTCGAGCGGTTCCTGCTCGCCTGCACCGCCATCGGCGCCTTGAAGCTGATTTGGTAAGGATAAATTGACGGGTTGAGAAACAGACCGATCTGGCGCATGCTTATTTTGGATTATGCCCCTTCGCCGCGCCCCAACCCTGAATCTCCCGAACCAGCTCACCGTGCTGCGGCTCGGGATGTGCGGGCTGCTGCTCATTTCGATGTCGTTCGATTGGTCCTACGCGGCCACGACTGCCTTTCTCATCTTTGCCTTGGCGAGCATGACCGACTGGCTTGATGGCGAAATCGCACGCGCCCGCAATCTCGTCACCGACCTCGGCAAGCTACTCGATCCGCTCGCGGACAAGATTCTCATTATTGGAACGCTCGTCGCGCTGGTGGAACGGCACATCGCGCCCATGTGGATGGTCGTGATCATCATCGCCCGGGAATTTCTCATCACCGGACTGCGGATGATTGCCGCCAACAAGCAGAAGATTCTCGCCGCCGAGCGGATCGGCAAGCACAAGACCATCTCGCAGATCGTCGCGATCCTGGTCTCGCTGGCCTACCTGAGTCTCGGCGAATTCGGGCTGCAAGCGATGCCGGTGACCCGGTTTCTCGACGCGTCGCAAATCTGGTTTTACTGGATCGCGCTCGCCATCACGGTCTATTCCGGCCTCGTTTATTTTTGGCGCAATGCCGCTATCCTCAACGAATCCATGAGTGAAACATCCACGCCCCCAACTGAGCCGAAGTCGGAAACAAAATTGGAAACTCCTGTGGAGATTCCTCCAGCCCCGACGCCAGGCGCTCCGGCTTTCAAGGAATGGGAGGCCATCGTGGAAGCGCTGGGGCAGGGCGCGCAGATCATTCTCCTTCGCAAAGGCGGCATCGCGGAGGGTCGTGCCGGTTTCAAGGTGAAGCACGCCAAGTTCTGGCTTTTCCCCACCGGCTATCATCAGCAATGGGAAAAGACAAAGCCCGCATTGCGCCGCTTCCTTTCCCCCACGGCCACGGCAGGCAAGGAGATCGCCCTCAACTATTTTGCGGAAGTGACCGATGCGGTCTATCTCTCTTCCTGGGAGCAAGTGGCGCGGCTGGACGACGTCCATTTCTGGGGCGAGGAAATCCTGCGCGAACGCTTTGGCTATCATGATCGCCCTGGCATGGAGCAGGGGCTTCACCTGCTCATCGTGCGGGTCTACCGGATCAACGTGCCCCACCGGCTGCAACCGTCGCCCGCCTATGAGGGGTGCAAATCGTGGATTGAAGTGCCGGTCGATTGGACCACGGATATCGTGGCGCCAGTCGTCAACGCGGAAGAATTCACCACGCGCCGCAGCCGGATTTTGGCCGCGATTGCATCGGCGGCGGAACCGCTGATCAAGGCCAACTCCGCATGAGCGCCCTCGTCTTGCTTGCTCCCGGCTTCGAGGACATTGAGGGAATCACGGTCATCGATATCCTGCGCCGCGCGGAAATGGAAACGGTCGTCGCCGGGATCGTCCCCAATCCGATCACCGCCGCGCGCCTGACCCGGCATGTCGCCGATATTCATTTGGCGGACGTCCCGCCCGCTCGCGAATTTGAAATCGTCGTGCTACCCGGTGGCGCGGAGGGTGCGAAGCATCTTGCCGAAAGCCGGTTGGTGGGCGAGTGGCTCGTGCGTCAACGCGAGCGGGACCAGTGGGTCGCTGCCGTCTGTGCCGCGCCGACCGCGCTGCTGGCCCACGGCTGGCTTAAACCCGGACAGAAAATCATTGCCCATCCCAGCGTGCAGAGTCAATTTCCCGCCGGGCAAGTCCAGGCCTCGCAGCGCGTCGTCGTCGATGGCAAACTAATCACGGGTCTCTCCGCCGGCGCAGCCATGGAGTGGTCTTACGAAATCGTCCGGCAACTACGCGGAGATGACGCGGTGGCCCGGGTGAACCAAGGTGTGCGGGCCCCGACTTAAAAAACTCTACCGTCCGCGCGCCAGCAACCGTTCCGCTTCCTCCAGCGCTTCCTGGCCGCCCTTGACGTCACCGATCTCCTGCTTGACGGCGCCGAGATTATGCCAGGCGCGCGCGAGTTCCGGGTCGAGTTCCACGGCCTGCTCGTAATGCTTGCGGGCCTGGTCGAGTTGCCCCAGCTGCTGATGGGCGACTCCCGCGTCGAGCCAGATCACAGCCCGTTCTGGCGTGAAGGTCAGCGCCTTCTCGTAAGCGCGAATGGCCTCGGCGTAATCGCCGTGATCGTAAAGATGGAAGGCCATTTCGTTCCACGCCAGGGAGGGGATTTCCGTTTCGCCCGCTGGAGTGGCTGCCGAGGCACAGGCTTCGAGCGCATTTTCCAAGCGATGCGTGCGGGCCAGCACCATGGCCAGATAATGGCCGGCCAGCGGGTAACCCGGATTGGACTCGATCACCTTGCGGAAAGCCTGCTCGGCTTCCTCCATGCGCCCCTTCTGGAAATAGATCGATCCGAGCTTGAAGTAGGGATCCGCGTAGTCGGGCTTGTAATTGATCGCCCGGTGACAACATCGCTCCGCCTCATCGAGTTGATCGAGCGCACAGAGCGAACCGGCGAGATTGTCCCAGGCCCGCGCATAATCGGGCTTGATGCCCACGGCGCGATTGAGCGAATCGACCGAGTGCTGGAATTCACCCAACTGGAACTGGAGCGCGCCGAGGTTGCACCAAATCTTGGGCTGGCCCGGATCGAGTTCTATGGCGTGGAGGTAAGATTGCAGCGCCGGGTGAAGCATGCCTTCCTCGTGCTGGATCATGCCGCCGTTGAACCAGGCCTGCAGGTTTTTCGGGTTGAGTTCGCGGGCCCGTTGATAAGCCACCATGGCGCGTTTGGTCTCGTGATTATTTTGGAAGGAGAGGCCGAGGTGAGACCAGACTTCGCTCAATTGATCCTGCGGTTGCGAATCGACATCGAGCTGTCGCAGGTGGGCCTCGGCCTCGGCCAGGGCTCCGGCATCGATCCACTCAAAGATATCCTCCAGCCGGGCGCTCGAAGGAGGAAGCTCGGTTTTGCCCGAGGCGGTTTTCGGCGAGGTTCCCAGCGTGGCGAGGGAGACTTCAATTTCGTCCATCAAGGCCAGCACTAGGTTGGTCCGTGCGGCGACATCCCCCCGAGGAGAGGCCTCCAGATTGATGGAGGGACGGATGACGATGTCCTGCGCCTCCAGCGTGGCCAGCAGCAGGGTCACATGCCCCTCCAGAAATTCGAGCCATTGGGACGGCGCGATTGAACGCGGAAGACGCATTGGGCGGGGGGCGGTTTCGCAGACAGCCGCACATTTGGTCAGGAGACGGGCCATCGCGTCATCCAGCTTCTTTTGTGTCTCCGGCCAGTGGGAATCAGTCTGGTTGGTCTGGCCGACCTGGATGCGACCACGATCCACGGAAAGCCGTCCGGTTCGTTTGATTAGGGCCGCCGCGCTGGGGCGATGGTGCGAGGGACTCTTGACGCCCATTGTTTCCGGGGCGAGAACTACGCCCAGGTCGGTTGCGGCCACAGTGGCCTGCGGCGGTATTTCCCGCAGGCGGGCATTGAGCCGACGTATGCCATCGACAATTTTCTGTTCCAGTTGGCTGTCCTCGGGATCAAAGGCGAGAGCCCGTTCATAGACGGTGAGGGCGGGCTGAGGTAAGTCGTACTCCTCCTCCAGGTAGGTCCCCAGCCGGTAAAGCAGCAGCGGGGTCTGGGGGGATTTCGAAAGCTTGATCAGGGTCTCTTTTTGCCGGACGCTCAGGGGAATGGAATGGACGGTCGTGGAGGGCAGGGGCTCGTTGCTGCCGGTGGAACGTTGCTTTTGCCGAGCCGTTTCATAGGCCTCCTTGGCCCGTTGGCGGCGTTGGTTCCACATGTGCTCGATCGAGGCGACAATCACCTGCAATGTCTGGAGAGTCTCGATCGATTTCTGATCGAAACAGAGAATGAGCAACTGTCTCCAGTGGCGGACTTCAGCCGGATCACGCTCAATCTTGGTGAGAATGTCCTGGGCTGCCTGCGTGGTAAAATTCATAGGGGCACGAACCGAGTCTCACATTGCGTCATCCGGGCGTGGGCTGCAAGACCGGAGACTTTGGTTCGGGAAATAGTCTCAGGGGCGTCCCGGCCGGGGAAGGATGGTGCGTTCCTTTTCCATTTTGGGAATATGGGTAAAGGCAATGCGGGCCGGGGCAGAATCGAGGGCTAACTGCGCTCCACCGAAGTAGATCGTGTTTTTCCCGAGGCATTCGTTCAGCCGATCCATGGCTTGGTCGAGCGCCGTGCGAGAAGGCTTGGGAGAAGGGAAGGACAGGGTCGAGTTCGTCAGGGCTGTCAGGTGAAACAAGGTCACTCCCACGGCCAAAGGTGGTGGCGTGAAGGCTGGCAGTCTCTCCCAGAGCAGGCCAAAGATCCGGATCAGCTCAAGGGTATCCTGCGTCTCAAGGAACCGGATTTCATCGCTCCATCGGCCCTGTCCCAGAAATTTGAGGCTCACCGCCATGCCTCCGGTCAGGTAGCCCATCGTCCGCAAGCGGGTGGCGGCTTTCTGCAGGAGACGATGCAGAACGGCCTCGGCGAGTGGAATGGTCCGGTATTTCGGTTCGAGGACATGGGAGTGACCGATGGTGCATCGCTGGGTGGGAGGACGCTCGACCTCCTCCCCCCGTAAAAGAGCAAAGATCCGTTCGCCCTCAATACCGTTCCATGCCCGGCGCAAGGTTTCCTTCCCGGCCTGGCAAAGTTGCTCCACGGTTCTGATCCCGCAGGCATGGAGGCGCGCTTCCCGCGAGGCGCCAATTCCGCAGAAATCGCGCAGTTCCAGCCGGAAAAGGCAATCGGGTAAATCCTTGTCATTAATGAGCACGAGCCCATCCGGCTTCTGCATGTCCGAGGCGGTCTTGGCGAGAAAGGAGTTGGGAGCGATGCCAATGGAACTGCGGAGACATGGCCCGACCGTGCTGGCAATACGGGCCTTGATTTCCCGCGCCGTCCTCAATGCCGTTTCCGGATTCTGCCAGGGGCCCCGCAACGGACAGCACATCTCGTCAATGGATTGCACCTCTCCAACCGGCAGGCAGGCATCAACGGCGGCAATCAGGCGATGATGATAGTCGACGTAAAGCGAAGGCCGCGCCTCAACCACGACCAGACCGGGACAGCGCTTGCGGGCCTCACCGACGTTCGTCCCCGTTTTGATGCTGAATTTCTTGGCCTCATAGCTGGCCGCAATGCAGCAGGTGCTATCCGTCATGACCGGGACCACGGCGATGGGACGCCCTCGCAAGGCGGGCTGCTCCTGCTGCTCCACGGAGGCGAAATAGGAGTTGAAATCGACGAACAAAGCCCGGAGTGCCATGGGCTGAATTTTGGCAAGGAACCGTCCGACGGCAAGAATTATTATACTTATGTATTAAACCGCTTTCGCTTCAAATCGAATATTTTGATCGCCAAACCCGCTCAGCATACTATTACGGCTTGATGGCTTTCATCCGTTTCGGCTGCACGGGCCGATTGTGATCCGCCTTATTTGTACCCATGGCCCAAATTGATCATCACCTGCTCATGGCGCTCATGGATTCGATTCCAGACCGCATCTATTTCAAGGATCGTGAAGGTCATTTCATTTCCGTCAACCGGGCGCTGAAGGATTTTCATAACATTACGGAAGATTCCGCCATCATCGGCCTCACCGATTTCGACCTCTTCCTGCCGGAACATGCTGAGGAAGCCTTTGCCGATGAGCAGCAGGTTCTGGCCACCGGGATACCCATCGTGGGCAAGCTGGAACGGGAAAACATGCAGGACGGCCGGGTGACCTGGGCTTCCACGACCAAGGTGCCCTTGCGGGACGGGCAGGGGAATATCATCGGAACCTGCGGTATTTCCCGCGATGTGACCGAGGAGCACCAGAAGGCCGAGCAGTTGAGCGAGTACACCCAGGCACTGGCCGACAAGCAGGAGCAGATGGACAAGGAATTGGCGCTTGCCCGCGAAGTGCAGCAGGCCTTGCTGCCCCAGAGTTACCCCGCTTTCCCGCGCGGCGCTTCCGCCACGACCAGCGCCTTGAGCTTCTCTCACCGCTACCTGCCGGAAGGACGGGTCGGTGGCGATTTCTTTACCGTGATTCAGGTCTCGGACACCCAGGCGGGCGTCTTGATTTGCGACGTCATGGGGCATGGGGTGCATGCCGCGCTCGTCACCGCCGTGCAGCGGGTGCTGGTCGAGGAATTGCAAATCTATTCCGGGGAACCGGGAATCTTTCTCGGGGAACTCAACCGTCGCCTGCATCATTTTTTTGAGCCGCTTTCCACCTCAATGTTTGTCACCGCACTTTACCTGGTGATCGATACGCTGACCGGTGCCGTCCGCCTGGCCAATGCCGGACATCCCCATCCGGTCCACATCTGCCGCGAGCAGCATCAGGTGCGGACCATGGGCAGCGACCCCGAGTGGCCTCCCTTCGCCCTGGGCGTTTCCAAGGATTCGGTCTATCCGACGGAGGAGGACTCGGTTAAAGCGGGTGACCTGTTGCTGCTTTATACCGATGGGCTTTGTGATCTGGGCGAAGGCAAGGATCTGACGCCGGACGATCCCCGGTTTCTCAGCCTGATTGAGACCTGTTCCCGCCAAAAGGGTGAGGCTTTCCTGGAGGGGCTTCTGGCCCAGGCGCTGGAATTTGCCGGGAGCGAACACTTTCTCGACGACGTCTGTCTGGTGGGCATTGAAGTGGAGCGACTCATCGGAAGCTGAAGCGCGTCCGGTGCCGGAACGGGCGGAAGATCGAGGAAGGGATAACCATATGTACGAATACCTCATTATGCGTCGGCGCGGGCAGCAGGAGACCGAGATTCACCTCGATGGCGAGGGGGAGCCGGTCACCATCGGTTCCGGCCCGGATAACCAGATTATTCTGGATGACCCCGCGGTGCTGCCGAAGCACGCCTATATCGCCAAGGTCTCCGGGCATTGGCTCGTGCTGGGCTACGATGCCAAGGGCGGCATTGACCTGACCGGCACACTCACCACGCCGCTGGAACTTACGCCCGGTTTCCGCTTTGCCATCGGCTCGACGAAATTCGAGTTGGGCGGTGACGCGGCCTCCATGCCGCAATTTCCCGGGCCCACCTTTCCCAAGGAAGAGAGCCGGGAGGAGACCATCAGGAAGCTCCATGCGGCTATGGAGCGGAGTGAGACGGAACTTACCCAGGTGACCCAAGCCCAGGCCGAAATCGCCAGTCAGCTCGCCACCACCCAGCAGTTACTCAAGACCCTGACGGAAGCGCCTCCCCTGTAGTGGCGGTCGATGACCGCCGACAAATCACGGAGCGGAATAGTTAGAGATCCATCGACTCCGCTGCGCTCCGCTCAGGATGACCGATTTTGGGGAGTCGCTTAAGCGACCCGTCGCCCGGAGTGCGACGGCTACTACGGAGGGAGGCACCGTTGCGGGGCGCGCAACGGTACCGGATGCAGGAAGGCACGGCGACCCTACGCCACCGCTCCAGACTTGCCCTCTGGCTCAATCAATTCTAATCTAAGAGACTCATGTCCGCCGTCCCTTATTGTCATAATCCGTACCACTATCAACGCCGCCTCTCCCGCGAGGTCAAGGTCGGCAGGATCGGCATCGGCGGGGCCAATCCCATCCGCGTCCAGTCGATGCTCACCTGCGACACCATGGACACCCGCGAGTGCGTGAAGCAGACCCTTGAGCTGGTCAAGGTCGGCTGCGAGATCGTCCGCATCACCGCGCCGACCGTGAAGGACGCCGCCAATCTCAAGAACATCAAGGCCGAGCTCATCGCCGCCGATTGCGACGTGCCCATCGTCGCCGATATCCATTTCAAACCGGACGCCGCGATGGAAGCCGCGCAGTGGGTCGAGAAAGTCCGTGTCAATCCCGGCAACTTCGCCGACAAGAAGAAATTCGCCATCCGCGAATACACGGACGACCAGTACGAGGAGGAACTGGCCCGCATCGATGAGACCTTCAAGCCGCTGGTCGATCTCTGCAAGGCGCGCGGCATCGCCATGCGCATCGGCACGAATCATGGCTCGCTTTCCGACCGCATCATGAACCGCTTCGGCGATACTCCCGCCGGCATGGTCGAGAGCGCGGTCGAGTTCGCCCGCATCGCCCGCAAGTACGGCTACCATGATTTCGTCTTCTCCATGAAGTCGAGCAACCCCAAGGTCATGATCAATGCCTACCGGTTGCTCTCCGCCCGCCTGATCGAGCTCGGGCCCGACTGGAATTACCCGCTCCACCTCGGCGTCACGGAAGCCGGCGACGGCGAGGATGGCCGGATCAAGAGCGCCATCGGCATCGGTGCGCTGCTGGCCGACGGCCTCGGCGATACCATCCGCGTCTCGCTTACGGAGGATAGCGTCCATGAAATTCCCGTCGCCCGCGCGCTGGTCTCGCTGGCCGGGAAGCATGTGAAGGACGAGTTGCCGCCGCAGCAACCGCCGCTCAGCTTCGATCCCTATGTCTTTGCCCGGCGCGCCTCGGAGAACATTTCCGTCACCGAGGGCACCGTCGGCGGCCCATCGCTATCCACCCGCGTCGGCGCGACGCTCAACACCTTCCAGGCGATTGAGCATAAGCGCGCGCAACTGGGCGATCTCTTCCCCGACTTCGTGCTCGAAAAGGAATCGGTCATCGAGATCGACCCCACCGATAGCAAGGCCCTCAATTTCCTCGCCAGCGCCCATGCGGCCCATGTTGTGACGATCAAGGACGGCTGCACGCTCTCGCCCATCGTGGCGTTCCGCTACCTCGCGGCGCAGATTCCGGCCAAGCATCCGATCCTGCTCAAGGACACGTTCCATCCGCCCGCACCCGGCGAGAAGCCCGATGTCCTCGACACCATGCTCACGGCCTCCGCCAATATCGGCGCGCTCCTTTGCGATGGCATCGGTGACGCCATCCTCGTCCGCGGGGAACCCGGCCCCGGCGCCAGCGTCCGCCTCGCGTTCAACATCCTTCAGTCGGTGGGCAACCGCATCTTCAAGACCGATTACGTCGCGTGTCCCTCCTGCGGGCGCACGTTGTTTAATTTGCAAACGACCACGGCGAAGATCCGCGAATCGACCAACCACCTCAAGGGCGTGAAAATCGCCATCATGGGCTGCATCGTCAACGGCCCCGGCGAAATGGCCGATGCCGATTTCGGCTACGTCGGCGGCGCGCCGGGCAAAGTCAACCTCTACATCGGCAAGACCCCCGTCAAATTCAACATCCCCGAAGGCGAAGCTGTCGAACGCCTCGTTGACCTGATCAAGGAAAACGGCAAATGGGTCGATGCGCCGGTGCCCGTCGCCGCTTCCTGATTTTTTTAGACAGGATTAACAAGATTAACAGGATTGGGAAGACAGGCTGAAATTTGACATGAGGGACATGAGGGGAAGACCTTCAAACCTTGGATTTCCCTTTTCCCCCAATCCTGTAAATCATGTTAATCCTGTCCAAACCGTTCCCTGCTTCCCCTCAAGTTCTTCATGTCTCTCATGTCTAAAATTCCGTCCATGACCTCCTCCGAAATCCGCCAGTCCTTCCTCGACTTCTTCAAGGAGAAGCAGCACACCATCGTTCCCTCCAGCTCCCTGCTGCCCGATTCCCCCAACCTGCTTTTCACCAATGCGGGCATGAACCAGTTCGTGCCCATCTTCCTCGGCCAGGCCCCGTGCCCCTACTCGCCCGCGCGCGCGGCCGACACGCAGAAATGCATCCGCGCCGGCGGTAAGCACAACGATCTGGAGGACGTCGGCTTCGACACTTACCACCACACCTTTTTCGAGATGCTCGGCAACTGGTCCTTCGGCAATTACTTCAAGAAGGAAGCGATCGAATGGGCGTGGGAACTCGTCGTGAAGCGCTGGGGCTTTCCCGCCTCCCGCGTCTACGCCACCATCTATTCCCCCGGCCCCGGCGATCCCGCCAGCCTCGACCGCGAGGCCCACGAACACTGGTCGGAAATCTTCATCGCCAATGGCCTCGACCCGGCCTACCACGTCGTCCACGGCAACAAAAAGGACAACTTCTGGATGATGGGCGACACCGGCCCCTGCGGTCCCTGCAGCGAGCTCCACATCGATCTCACGCCCGGCCCGCGCGACCTCGATATCCCGCGCCAGATCGCCGGGCGCAACCTCGTCAACAAGGGCGATGCGCGCTGCATCGAAATCTGGAACCTCGTCTTCATCCAGTTCAACGCCAACCCCGACGGCACCTTCGTCGACCTGCCCGCGAAGCACGTCGATACCGGCATGGGCTTCGAGCGCGTCACCTCCATGATCCAGGGCACGAAAGGCTTCACCGATTTCGAGAACGCCAAGATCTCCAACTACGAGACCGATGTCTTCCGCTCCATCTTCGATGAGCTGGAAAAGATCACCGGCCACAAGTATACCTCCACGCTCCCCGCCTCCGCGCAAAACCTCACCGAGCAGGAGAAGATCGACGTAGCCTTCCGCGTCATCGCGGATCACATCCGCACGCTGAGCTTCTCCATCGCGGATGGCATTCAGCCCAGCAACGAGGGCAGGGGATATGTGCTGCGGCGTATTCTCCGTCGTGCAGTGAAATACGGCCGTAATCTCGGACTGAAAGAGCCTTTCCTTGGAAAGCTCGTTGATGTTCTTGGGAAGACCATGGGCCATGTTTTTCCCGAAGTCGTCGCGAAGGCTGAGCTCATCAAGAAGACGTTGACGAATGAAGAGGAGAGCTTTTTGCGGACGCTTGAGCGAGGGATAGAGCTTTTTGAAAAGGTTCCTTGCGTAAAAGTAGCTCGCGATCATGAGAAAGTTCTCAAAATAAATAATCCAGAATCCCAAGGCGTAGTGGATCGCGTTCCTAAAGGCACGTTTCCTGGAGATATCGCCTTCAAACTCTTCGACACTTACGGCTTTCCTATTGATCTCACAGAATTGATGGCCAGAGAGCTTGGATTAATAGTCGATATCGTGGAATTTGATCGATTGATGGATGAGCAAAAAGCCAAAGGCAAGGCTGCTCAGAAAAAGGAAGTCATCAGCGTCGAAGGAACAACTGAAGACAAGCTGAGGCCCACTATTTTTTACGGGTTCGATGAGCTGCAAAGTGCGGCGCTTATTGTTGCCAATGAGAACGGAACCCTGGCGGTAACGGAAACGCCATTCTACGCCGAAATGGGTGGTCAGGTGGGCGATACCGGGGAAGTTCAAATCGGCGATAAGAAGATTGTCGTGACCAACACCGTTCGCTCGGCTTCCGGCAAAGTCCATTTTCACAAGCTGGCCGAACCGGTTGCGGCGAGCATTGGAGATCGCGTCACGCTTCACGTTGATGAACCCCGCCGCGCTAAAATCGAAGCGCACCACTCCGCCACCCACCTCCTTAACTGGGCCCTTCGGAAAGTTCTCGGCAACACCATCACGCAAAAAGGTTCCTACGTTGGGCCCGACCGCCTTCGCTTCGACTTCTCCCATGGCGCGGCCCTCACGCCCGCCGAGTTGACCGAGGTCGAGCGCCTCGTCAACGAGAAGATCGACGCCGATGTTCCCGCATCGTGGGAAGAGCGGCCCTACGTCGAAGTCAAAGGCGATCCCTCCATCCTGCAGTTCTTCGGCGACAAGTATGGGGAAACCGTGCGCGTCGTCTCCATCGGCGATTTCTCGAAAGAACTCTGCGGCGGCACCCACGTCCGCCAAACCGGCAAGATCGGCTACTTCAAGATCATCTCGGAAGGCGCCATTGCCGCCGGCATCCGCCGCATTGAGGCGGCCAGCGGCCCCGCGCTGATCGAGCACGTCCACGAGCATCTCCCCAAGCAGGAGGAGCAGCACGCCTCCCTCCGCCAGCGCAAACCCGATCTCGCCGGGCTCCAGGCCTTCTTCGGCGACAAGACACCCCACGCCTTCTGGAGCCACTGGGCTGAGCGCGAGGACTTTCTCCGCGCCGCCGCCGCGGAGGTGGCCCAGCACGAAAAGGATTCCGCCAAGCAACAGGAAGCCGCCTTCCAGAAACGCGCCGCTGATGACGCCCCTGCGCTCATCGCCACCGCGAAGACGCTCGGCGACATCCCGTTCCTCGCCCGTGAAGTGCCCTTCGCCTCCGCCGCCTACCTGACCATCCTCGCCGACGCGCTGAAAAACCGTTGGCAGGGCGTCGCCGTTTTGGCTGCGGTTGATCAGGGCAAGGTTGCCCTGCTCGCCGCCGTCGCTCCCACGTACACCAAGAAAATCCAGGCCGGAAAGATCATCCAAGCCATCGCCCCGCTCGTCGGCGGCAAAGGCGGCGGTCGCCCCGAACTCGCGCAAGGCGGCGGCACCAATTCTGAGGGCGTCACCGCCGCTCTCGCGAAAGCAGAAGAGCTGATCAAAGGCTAGTCGTTGGCCCAGACAACTCGTTGTCTGGGTGCGCAACGCGCACAGGAAGCGAGCGATTTCCGCATGAAACGCGAGGTCATCAATCGCCCAGGTCAGATTCATTTCGTTACGTTCTCGACTTATCAACGTCGCCGGTTCCTTGCACCCGATCGCACGCGCAACATCGTAGTCGAAACATTGCAAACCTGCCTCCAAACCCATCACGCCTCCTGTCACGGATTCGTGGTCATGCCGGATCACGTGCATGTCCTGCTACCGTGGATACTGGTTCAACCCTCGCGTCCTTTATGAAACCCTGGAAGAAGACCAGCTCCTATCGAATCAAACAGTTCTAAGTCCAAGAGCTAACGAAGTATCAGGAACTCTATCCCGAGGATGCTCCCATCTGGCAGACCCGCTACTACGATTATCCGGTAGATACGGATGAAGGCGTAATCCAGAAACTCGAGTACATGCATCACAATCCCGTGGCGGCGAACTTGGTGGAGAAATCGGTGGATTGGAAATGGAGTTCAGCGCGCTTTTATGAACAAGGTGCATCGGTAGGAGTTGCGATCACGCCGCCCAGATGAGGCGCTTCCCGTGCGCGGAGCGCACCCGGACAACAAGTTGTCCGGGCCAACGGAAGGATTTTGTTCCCACATCAGTTGCAGTGCCCCAGTTCGTTGGCCCAGACAACTCGTTGTCTGGGTGCGCAACGCGCACAGGAAGCAAAGCAGCGCCCCCGTTGGCCCAGACAACTTGTTGTCTGGGTGCGCCCGCGCACAGGAAGCGATGCAGTGCCCCCGTTGGCCCAGACAACTCGTTGTCTGGGTGCGCCCCGCGCACAGGAAGCGATGCAGTGCCCCCGTTGGCCCAGACAACTCGTTGTCTGGGTGCGCCCCGCGCACAGGAAGCGATGCAGTGCGATAGAGACAGGACTTTTGCACGCCGTGCGCTTCGTGCTACGCTTAACTCAATGAAAGCTTCCGCCAAGAAACCTGCCCGCAAGAAAACCAAGTCGGGTATCGATTCGATCGATGCCGTCCTCCGCGATATCCGTGCGGGCAAACCGGTGATTGTGGTCGATGACGCCGATCGTGAAAACGAAGGCGACCTCATCCTCGCCGCGGAAAAAGCAACGGCGGAGAGCATCAACTTCATGATGCGTTTCGGGCGCGGCCTGATCTGTGTGCCGATCACCAATGAACGCGCCACGCGGCTTGGACTCAACCGCATGGTTCTCGACAATCGCGAGAGCTTCAAGACCGACTTCACCGTCTCGGTCGATGCCACGGCCAACATCACCACCGGCATCAGCGCGGAGGACCGCGCGAAGACGATCCGCCTTCTCGCCGATCCCGCCTCCAAGCCTGGCGATCTCGTCCAGCCCGGCCACATCTTTCCTCTCCGCGCCAAGTCGGGCGGTGTGCTGCAGCGTAGCGGTCACACCGAGGCCTCCGTCGATCTCTCGCGCCTTGCCGGTCTCGACCCCTCCGGTGTGCTGTGCGAAATCGTGAAGGACGACGGCACCATGGCGCGCTTGCCCGATCTGCTGAAATTCAAGAAAAAGCACAAGCTCAAGCTCTGTACGATTCTGGACCTGATCGAGTATCGCCGTCGTCGCGAAAAACTGATCGAGCTGGAGCAGCGCGTGAAATTGCCGACCGATTACGGCACGTTCGATCTCCTCCTCTATCGCTCGACCATGAACCAGGAACATCACCTGGCGCTGGTGAAAGGCGATGTCTCCGACGGCAAGCCGGTGCTCGTGCGCGTGCACAGCGAGTGTCTCACCGGCGATGTCTTTGGTTCGCGTCGCTGTGATTGCGGGAGTCAGCTTCACACCGCGTTGCAGCAGATCGAAAAGGAAGGGCGCGGCATCCTGCTTTATATGCGGCAGGAGGGACGCGGCATCGGTCTCGCGGCCAAGATTCACGCTTATAAATTGCAGGAAGATGGCTTCGATACCGTCCAGGCCAATCTCAAGCTCGGCTTCCCATCCGATCTGCGCGAGTACGGACTCGGCGCGCAAATCTTGTTCGATCTCGGCGTGCGTGAATTACGGCTGCTCACGAACAATCCCAAAAAAGTCGTCGGACTCGCCGGCTACGGACTCAAGATTGTCGAAACCGTCCCGATCCGCGTTGAGGCCAACGTCCACAACAAAGCCTACCTCAAAACCAAGCGCACCAAAATGGGCCACCTGATCTAACCGGCGTCCCCGTTGGCCCAGACAACTCGTTGTCTGGGTGCGCTCCGCGCACAGGAGGCAAGAATCTAAAACGGTTCCCCACAATCGCATCGTCTTCCCCCTGTAGCGGCGGTCTATGACCGTGGTCCCCTCCGACCTGACGAAGACCTCAGCTATAACATTTTCACAAATTCTATAGTCGGGTGGATCTATATCCTGAAAGGATAATATTCTATAGCCCAGGGTTGGCGCCGCAGCGCCTACCCTGGGTCAACCTTCCCCGCAGACTACCCTGTAGGGGTAGAATTGCCCCTGAAAGCGTGCTCGATTCAACGCTTACAGCGTAGGCAACTCGTGCCGGGTTCCCAGGGTAGGCGTTGCTACGCCAACCCTGGGCTATAGCATCGCCAGCCTTTCAGGCTGGCCACAGAATGAATGAAAATGCTCTAAAATTGCTAAATGCGATATCCCCAGAGGATTTAGATTCTGCTTCCTGTGCGCGGAGCGCAGCCGGACAACACGGTGTCCGGGCCGACGGAAAGCTCTACCGCTGCGGCAGGGGCTCGGAATTTTCTGGCGGATGCGCCATCGTGCCGGGGGCCGGGACCGGATCGTTCTTGTCATCCTCATTCACGGGCGCAGGCAATTCCTTCGGCACAAGACTCGACGTTTCGTCCGGCTTGTAATCGGGATCGTTCAGCGCCTTGCTCGCGGGCGGCGGCGGAGCACTCGTGTCGGGTTTGACCCCGTGATTGATCAGCGCGCGCACCTCATCAATGGTCAGCGGGCGATTCGGCAAATCCTTGATGTCCATCATCCCGCCATTGAGTTTGTTGAGATCGCTCTTGATCTTCTCCACCTCCGGGCCCGTATAAGTCTGCGAGGCATAGCGCGAGGCGTAGGTATCCGTCTTGTGCGTCTTGAACGTGGCGGTCTGGTCCTGGTCGGAGGAGGCCTTGTCGAAGGCCGCCACTTGCTTGGATCCGAGGTTGGAACTGGAAGTCGCATAGCTTTTGTCAAAGCTGTTCGAGTTGTGAGCGTAGGCGTCGGAAACCGGCATGTTGAACTTCTTGTCCTGATTGGAAACCCCGTGGCCGGAAGTGGGCGCCTCGTTATAGGACTTGGTGACGAAGGCGCTTTGGTTTTGCGAATTGACTAGGGAATCCTTTTTGGAAACGGAAGAGGTCGTCGCATTGAATTGCTGGCTGGCCATGGGACTGACCAGGCTGAAATTCATATTGTCCGGGCGATATTTATCCGAACTTGATGAAGAATGGGCATGCGCGTAAGGATTATTCTCCTTTTGCACCAGAACATAGCCTCCCGACTGGAGGGGAACCGCTTTGTAACCATCGGGCGCAGCCGGTGGATTATCCGCACGGAGACTTCCGCCGATCGCCCATAAAACGGCGACGGCAAGGCGACTCACCTCATTCGTGGAAATCCGATGGCGCGACACATTTCCTTAAATACACTTGGAAGCATTTGCGGTCAATAGAGATATGAGCACGCGACCCCGGCCAAAAAGAAAGGGCGGACCCGAAGGCCCGCCCTTTGCTTCAAGAAACTAAAGACTGAAAGCTTAGACAGCCTTCTCGTCCTTCTCTTCGGTCCGGATACGGTAGGCTTCGTCGACAGGCAGGACGAAGACCTTGCCGTCGCCAATCTTGCCCGTTTTCGCGGATTCCAGGATGGCTTTGACGATGGTCTCGACCTTGTCGTCGCCCGAGACGATTTCGAGCTTCACCTTGGGCAGGACGTCCACGGTGTATTCGCTTCCGCGGTAGATTTCCTTATGGCCCTTCTGGCGGCCAAATCCCTTCACTTCAGTGATGGTGATGCCTTCGACTCCAGCCTGAGTCAAAGCTTCTTTTACATCATCGAATTTAAAAGGCTGGATGATGGCTTCAATTTTTTTCATAGGATTACAAATGTTCTTTTGTTCTGCAGCGTACCGGGTTGACCGATACGCTGCGTTTAATATAGCTCGTTACCCGATAGTGACTAGAGGATATATCCCTCTTCGCCGTGATCGGAGAGATCGAGACCAGCCTCTTCCTGTTCCGCCGTCGGGCGCAGGCCGATGGTGAACTTCAACACATAAGCGATGATCGCCGTGCCAACAACCGAGAGGATGATGGTGAATGCGACAACCTTGAGCTGTTCGACGTAGAGAAGGTGACCCTTGCTCCAGTCAACCAGATCCTTGAGGTTGGTATCGAGGTTCGCATTGACGCTGTCATTAGCGAGGAAGCCCGTCGCGATCGCGCCGCAAGTCCCGCCGATGGCATGGACGCCGAAGACGTCGAGCGCATCATCATAACCGAGCAGAGGCTTGAGGTAGGTGGTGGTGATGAACGGAATCGTTCCGGCAATCACGCCGATGATCATGCCACCCGATGGAGTGACGAAGCCGCAAGCAGGGGTGATGACGACCAGACCGGCGACCGCGCCGGAGCAGAAACCAACGACCGTGGCCTTGCCCTTGAGGAAATACTCCATGGTGGGCCAGACAAAGGATGCGATCGCTGTGGCGAGCGTGGTGGTGGTGAAGGCATTGGAGGAAACGATGTCGGCCGCGCAAGCGCTGCCCGCATTGAAACCATACCAGCCGACCCACAGCAAGCTGGCACCGATGAAGGTGAGCACCGTGCTATGAGGCGCGAAATGAGTCTTGCCCCATCCAATACGCTTACCCACGATCAGCGCGAGCACCAAGCCCGAGTAACCGGAGGACATATGCACCACGGTACCGCCTGCGAAGTCAATCGCCTTGACGGGAGCCTTGGCATTCCAGACGCCATTGAAGATACCATCGATACCCCAGACGCAGTGAGCGAGAGGGAAATAAACGACGAACATCCACGCGCCGATGAAAATCAACAGGGCGGAGAACTTCATGCGTTCAGCAATGGCACCCACGATCAGCGCGGGAGTAATGATGGCGAAGGTCAATTGGAAACAGGCGAATACATTTTGACCAACCCAGTAGCTGTAATTGCCGTTGTAGTTGGAATCGACACCTTTGAACATGGCGAACTGAAGGTCACCCAAGGGGGAATAACCCTTGGCAGCCCAATCAGCGCCATTGTTGTTGCCAAACACCAGGCTATATCCGCAGAAGTACCAGAGGATGGTCACCAAGCCGGTGATACCAAAGCACTGGGCCAGCACGGAAAGGATGTTCTTGCGGCGAACCAAACCGCCATAGAACAAGGCCAGACCGGGGAGGGTCATCATCAAAACCAAGGCCGTGGAGGTCATCATCCAGGCGTTGTGGCCAGGACCTGAACCCGTGAGGTTGGTTTTAAAGGTTGGAGGGGTGGCATCGGCACCACGTGCACCGTTGGTGACATAGGCTTCGAGATCCGCAACGCGGGACTCGAGGGTTGGATCCTTGGGGCCAGCCGGTGCGGCAGGAGCTGCAGCCGCAGGGGCGGGTGCGGCAGGAGCCGGAGCTGCTGCTGGGGCAGCGTTGGTTGCCTGCGCCTGGACTTGGACGGCGCCCAAGCTCAAAACGAGGCCACATACTGACCATCGAAGGATGGAAGAGAGACGTTTGATCATATATTAGTAAGTTTGATAAAAATTGGTTGTAATCGACTGACTGACGTAAAGAGCTCAATCCCGAGAGAGAGCTTCTAGGAAAAACTAACAGAGAGTAGGTGGGTCCATAAGCGGGGGTGCGCGCGGGCTTTCACATGAGTTGACTCTCAAACAAAAGGGATTGGCCCAACGTACCAGCGGGGCGAGGGCATAGCCGGGATGATTAACGTCGAGTCCTTCTCCAGAGAGGCCGCAGCCTTGATCCCGATTGGCTTGAACCTGATTGGACAGCGTAAACGCTCCCGAGTCCTGTGTTGCTTTTTGCTCACGCCGTTTAATTTGGCAGGAATCCGGATAGGGAGAGGTCAACGATGAGCCGCAGGGGGGCGATAAAGCGATTTGTTGAGCATCGCAAACCGTGAACGTCACGGTCAGCACCACCACAAATCGTTTCCATCTCCTCCTGTCACTCTTGGTTACCCTTGGGGAAGCCAAATGCACGAACAGAGCCTAAGCACGTCTTATGCCAAGGGCCACAAGGGGTTATTTACACAACTTCACTAAAGTTTTATGCTAAGTAGGACGGTTCTTCCGGGGTTGTCTCGGTCCAGATGGCCTGCTACTAAAGCTCTTTAGCTTTATCTCTTGAAACGCCGTTCCAAATCTCCCCCCGAGGCCATTCCCTTTCGTCGTGGAAGGATTTCCGTCCGCCCGGAAAAGGCTGTGGCTGTCGCACCGGAATGGATTTTGCCTCAGGTCTGGTCCGCCCTGATGGCTGAGGGAACCAATGCCCATCGATTGGCCACGGGACGGGAAATGTGGGTGGAACGCTTTGGCGAGGATGTCCTGATCTCCTACCAAACGGAGCGGGCTCGGGACTCGGCCTTGGAGGAGCTTGATCGCCGGTGTGGCGATTATGATTTTCATCCGCAACGGATTTTTGGCAAATATCTGCCGCAGCATGCTTCGGAACGTGGCGCCCCGTCCTTATTGCGGGGAGCCGACGGAGGCCCGATGGAGACAGAGGTTCAGGAAGCCAACGTGAAGTACGGCCTCGATTTCGCCGCAGGTTACTCAGCGGGTTTGTTCATCGACCAGCGCACCAACCGCGCCCGGCTGGCTGCCCTAAAACCGAAGCGCTTTCTTAATACCTTTGCCTATACGTGTTCCTTTTCCGTGGTCGCCGCCCGGGCGGGGGCGGAAACGGTGAGCGTCGATCTCTCTCGGCGTTCCCTGACGAGGGGCGAGGAGAACTTTCAGCGCAACGGCCTTGATCCGAAGCAAGGACACCGCTTCATTGCCGATGATGTCCTGGGCGTCCTCCCCCGGTTGGCGCGGCGGGGTGATCAATTCGACGCGATTGTCCTCGATCCGCCCACCTTCTCGCGCAATCAGGAGGGGATGGCTTTTCAGGTGCAGCGTGATTTTGACCGGCTCGTCGCCCTGGCTCTTGAGGTGGCTGCTCCGGGGGCGAACCTGCTTCTTTCCGTGAATCACTCGGCCATGCGGGTGGCGGATTTGGAGCTGGCCGCTCGAACGGCTCTCCGCCTGGCTGGGCGCTCGGGTCGTTTTATCCAGGCTTTGCCGTTGCCCGATTTTCCTCCCGGACACGGGGCCAAGACGGTGTGGGTTGAGGTGAGGTAGCTGTTTCGGGTGCGGTGGCCTATAACCGTCTGGTATCGCCTAAGCGATTCTTTAAAAATCCGTCATCCTGAGCCTGCCGAAGGATCTCTAACTATTCCGCTCGGATAGTTGGCAATGGTCATCAACCGCCGCTACAGGAAGAGAGTTCATTCAAGGCGAAATCGATTTCCTCTTCCGTGATGACAAAAGGTGGCGTGAATGAGATGACGTTTTGTTCAACTCCGCCGCTAAGAATAATAATGCCGCGTGCAAGCATGCTCTCGACGAGTTGACCCGCACGAGCGGCGTCCGGCTGGCCCTTGGCATCAAGAATTTCAAGGCCGCGCATGAGACCAAGTCCACGGATTGCGCCCCAGGAGCTTGAGGTGGCTTGTAGTTTCTTTAATCCGGAATGGAGGTAATCACCAAGGACGCTGACTTTGGCGCTCCAAGGCTTCTGTTCCAGAAGCTCAAGCGATTCGATAGCCATCCGGCATCCGAGCGGATTGCCAAGAAAGGTGCTGGTATGGAGCGCCTCTCCGGTCGATTCCGGCCAGGCATCGTCCATGACCTGGGCGGTGCCGACACAGGCGGCGAGGGGAAAGCCGCTGGTCAGCGCTTTGCCCAGACAAATGAGATCGGGCTGGACATCCCAATGGTCGCAGGCAAAGCGGCGGCCCGTGCGATGGAAGCCGGTATAGATTTCGTCGAAGATCAGCAGCGCGCCGTACTGATCGGCTAGGGAACGGAGCAAGGGGAGAAACCAATCGGGTGGCACCACCTCGCCACCGCGTCCTTGCACCGGCTCGACGATGATTGTGCCAATGGTGCCGAGGGCGAGGAGGCGTTCGGCCCGGCGGAGAAAGGTGTTCTGACAATCGGGCAGGCAGACTCCGGGTTCCCGGGGGATGGCGCCGAAGGGACAGTGCTGGCAATCGGGAAAGGGCAGGAACGTGGCAAAGTCGGCGAGCTGGGTGGAGAATGGATCGCGAAACAGATGACGCCCCGTCACGGTGAGGGCACCGTAGCCGAGTCCGTGATAACTGCCGGTGAACGCGAGGACCCCACGTTTCTTGGTCGCGAGCCAGGCGGTTTTGAGTGCCGCCTCGACTGCCTCACTCCCGGAATTGGTGAGAATGACCTTGCCCGGGCCGAGCTCCCATTTTTCGAAAGTAAGTTCAGAAAGCTTCCGGCAAAGGGAGGACTTCTCGGCGCTGGGATGGACATCGCCCATGGCATGGTAGAGGCGGGCCAGTTGATCCTGAGCTGCAGCCACGATCTTCTCCGGCGTGTAGCCAAGGCTGGCCACGCCGAAGCCGCTGGTCAGGTCGAGAAATCGATTGCCGTCCGCGTCCCAGACATTGACGCCGTGGGCCCGTTCCCAGAAAACGGGAAAGCCTGGCGAGACATAGGTGACGTTGCGGGACTCATGAGCCCGTAATTCTGCCGAGAGTTGGCGCGAGCGGGGGCCGGGGATGGGCGTGATGAGTTCCGGAAGCACGTCGGATCATGCCGCGTCAAGCCGGGTTTGTGAAGGCTCAGTTGACTTGGGAAAGGCTTGTTTTCAAGCTGTCCGTTACAAGCTCGCCGCACCGGCCCCGGCTACCTTAGTCTCGGTCGGCAACGAGAATATGAAAATCCAGGGAGAAAATTCGGCGCACGTTTTTATTCATCAGGGGGCCAGTTGGTATTTGCCATATACGCTAAGGACATGTCTCAAAAGTGATCCAGGGACTCGCGTCATCCTCATCGGGGAGAAAAATGATTCAGCCAAGATTGAGTTCGCGAATATTGCGGATTTCAGGGAAACCCCAGCCGTCCGGGAATTCAACCTTGCCTATATCCATCTTTCGACGAACCCGGAGGACTATGAGAAATTCTGTTTTCAGCGATGGTTCTATCTGTTGGAACTGATGCGCCGTCGCGGTCTGGATTCTGTTTTGCATCATGATTCGGACGTCCTATTTTTGAGTACACTTGATCGGGTTCGAAAAGCATACGGGGAGAGTCTTGACTATGCCGCCGTTTGCATGGTTCCAGATGAAGACATCATCGCGGTTCCCCGGCTTCACACCTCCGGGCACTCCAGCTATTGGACGCGTCCGGCCCTTGAGGATTTTTGCCGGTTTTTGATCCAAAGTTATGTGGAGAACGAACACCGCGAGGAGCTTTTGGAGATGTGGCGGCAATACAAGGCCGTGCATCCCTCGGGAGGTATTTGCGACATGACCCTTATCTCAAATTTTGTCCATTCTTCCCCAGGACGAGTGGGGAATCTCTTGGAGATCAGGAATGCCAGCTCCTTTGACCCCGGGCTTCATCTTGGCCATGGATCCGCGAGAGATATTTATCAAATGGAGAACGGGGTGAAGGTAATCCAGAGAAACGGGGATGATTATTTTTTTGTGAGGGAAAAAAGCGGCGAGGCAGTCAAGGCGCTGGCTATTCATTTCCAGGGCGAGAATAAAAAACTGATTCCCGATTATTATCGGGGTGGATTTGACTGGGGAATCTGGAGAGAACGACTCAAACGGAATTTTGAGGAATCCATCTTCAAGAAGGCGGAGAAAAAAATTCGCAAACTGAGGAAGAACTTATTCAAGCCAGGTTCGTGACAATCGCATTGCGGTGGATAGTCCGGACATTTTTTATGATGAATAAGCGAGGTTGAACCGGAGTCCCGTGTGCGCTAAGGGGTAGGGTGCAATGAATGGATCAACGATGCAGCGGGCTCATGTCTTTATTCATCAGGGATCCAGTTGGTACCTGCCTTATACGCTGAAAACGTGTCTCAAGAGCGATCCGGAAACCCCGGTCATTCTCATGGGCGACAAGGATGTCGTTCCCAAGGTGGTCTTTTCACCGATGAAGGACTATGGGCAAGGTGCCGAGGTACAGGAGTTTAACCGACGTTACCTCCATCTCTCGACCAACGCGGAGCACTACGAGCTCTTTTGCTACCAGCGCTGGTTTTACCTGCTCGATCACATGAAGCGGCACGGGCTGGACGCGGTTTTATACCACGATACCGACGTGATTTTCCTGAGCACGATGGACGAGGTCAGGGAGCTTTACGGTGAAGACCTGGCCTATGCCGCCGTTTGTACTTTTCCGCCCGCAGAGGGGACGCCATTGGGCCCTAAACAGAGTATGTCGGGACACTCGAGTTATTGGACGAGGGAAGCGCTTCAGGATTTCTGTGATTTTTTACTGGATGCCTATACCGACGAGGGCATGCGGTCGGAATTGACCGACGTTTACCGGCGATATCGGGAGCTTCATCCCTCGGGCGGAATTTGCGACATGACGCTGATTGCCTATTTCGTGGAACGCTCCGCGCGACCGATCGGGAATCTGCTCCAGATCAAGCGCGACTGTGTTTTTGATCACGGCGTCCATGTGAGCGATGGAGCTGAGCTTGGCCAATTTCAAATGGAAGATGGCCGGAAAATAATCCGGAAAAGAGAGGGCGGCTATTATTTTATCCGTCAAGCCGATGGAAAACCGATTCGCGCCCTCGCGATTCATTTTCAAGGCGGGAACAAGAAGTTGATCCACGATTATTACCGCGGGAACTTTTATTGGAAGAAGTTCAGGAAAGACCTGACCGGATGCTTCCCCACCTTCTCTTTCCTGAAAAATGCAGAAAAGAAATTACGCGACGCGCGGAAGCACTCTTCCTAACGCGTCCGCGTCAAATGGGGCAAAGCCAACCGAGACCGACCTGGGTTATAACCGTGAAATGAGCAATTCCCGTTGGAAGATCAGTTCCTTGGGGAGGTCCGAGTAGAGGCGGAAGAAGAGCTCATCCTGCAGGAGCACTTCCCGTTTCCATTCCTCAAGGTTGAGGGAAAGAGCTTCACCCAGATTGGTTACGTCCTTTTCCGGAAGGCCGACCATGTCGATATCGACCGGCTCCGGCATCCAGCCGACGGGAGTTTCGTAGGCGGGCACGCGTCCACGACAGCGGTCGATGATCCACTTGAGTACGCGCATGTTCTCGCCATACCCGGGCCAGAGAAACTTGCCGTCTTCACCCTTGCGGAACCAGTTCACATGAAAAACCTTGGGTGGACGCTTGAGCAGCTTGCGCATGCGGAGCCAGTGACGGAAGTAATCGCCCATGTTGTAACCGCAGAAGGGAAGCATCGCCATCGGATCGCGACGCACCTGGCCAACGGTACCCGCAGCGGCGGCGGTCATTTCCGAGCCCATGGTGGCGCCAATGTAAACGCCATGGATCCAGTTGAAGGCCTGGAAGACGAGCGGCAGCGTGGTGGCGCGACGACCACCGAAGATGATGCCGCTGATTGGCACGCCATGCGGATCGTTGGCTTCGGGCGCGAGCGCGGGATTATTGATCATCGGCGCGGCGAAGCGGCTGTTCGGATGCGCGGCTTTTTCCTTGGAAGCGGGAGTCCAGGGATTTCCCTTCCAGTCCAGGCATTCGGCTGGGGGGTCGCCGTCCTTGCCTTCCCACCAGACATCAAGATCAGGCGTAAGCGCGACGTTGGTGTAGATCGTGTCCTTCGACATCGAGATCATCGCGTTGGGATTTGAGGTGAAATTGGTACCCGGGACGACGCCAAAGTAACCGGCCTCCGGATTGATGGCGTAGAGGCGACCATCGGGGCCGGGCCTCATCCAGGCGATGTCATCGCCGACGGTGGTGATCTTCCAGCCGTCGAATTCCTTTGGCGGAATAAGCATCGCAAAGTTGGTCTTGCCGCAGGCGCTGGGGAAGGCGGCGGCGACATAGGTCTTCTCGCCGGTCGGTGATTCAACGCCGAGGATAAGCATGTGCTCCGCCATCCAGCCCTCGATGCGGCCCAGATAGGAACCGAGCCGGAGGGCCAGGCACTTTTTCCCGAGCAGCACGTTGCCGCCGTAATTCGAGCCGACGGAGATGATGGTGTTATCCTGCGGGAAGTGGGCAATGAAGCGGCGCTCGGGATTGATATCGAGCATGCTGTGGAGGCCCTTGGTATACTTACCTTCGGTGCCAAGCTGATCCCAGGCGATCTGTCCCATGCGGGTCATGATCCGCATGCTGAGCACGACGTAGATCGAATCCGTGATCTCGACGCCGATTTTCGTCAGGGGCGATCCTGGAGGTCCCATCAGGTAAGGCACCACGTACATCGTACGGCCCTTCATCGCGCCTTTGCAGAGGGCATAGAGCTTCTCGTACATCGCGGCAGGGGCCATCCAGTGATTGGTCGGCCCGGCGGCATCCGGCGTGCGGGTACAGATGAAGGTGCATTCCTCAACACGCGCCACATCGTTGGGATTGGAGCGATGGTAGTAACAGCCCGGCAGCTTCTCCTGGTTGAGCTTGATCAGGATGCCCGCATCGACCGCCTGTTGCGTGAGGCTTTCCTTCTCCGCCTCACTGCCATCGCACCAGTGAATCTGGTCCGGTTGGCAAAGTTGCGTGATTTCTTCGACCCACTTCAGGACGTCGGGATGAGCGGTTTTGGGAGTGGCAGGACCGGAAGTGAGATTGGCGGGAGGAGTCATGGCGAGTGGCATGAAATTACCTTAGTCGGCTTCACTTGGGAATGCTTAACGCATTTTGGCCTGAACTGGACATCGATTGGTGACCTTAGCTGCGATTGCTCCAATCGTCCGGCTGGCGTGAATGTTGTTTACTCGTTCGCGGCGAGCAAGTCACTGCGTGATGGAATGACTTTCTTTGGCTTGTTTTTATAGAGGCGATAGACGTTGAACCGGACAAATTCGAGCCCCGACAGGACGATGGCGATGAGAAGACCAAGAGTGAGGCAGACCATGACATAGTCCACGCCGGCCAAAACCCAGAAATTCAGGTGATCGAGGATTCCGAATTTCTGGGGGATAAAATGAGCTTGGGGCGGCGTCTTGGTTGAGTTTCCCCAGGCGATCATGCAAGCAATGACTGTTGTGCTTTGATAGGCGAGTACCACGGCGAGCATAATAAGAGGCGTCGCCGCGCACGCCCCAACAAGGCCTAAGAGCAGGCCAAATTGGAGGAGATCGGAGCCGCTGAATTTCCAGAGGCTGATTGAAATAGATCCAGACTTGGCTTTTTCCCGGATGAGGAAGGTTTGCCGGAAGATGATGAGCAGCACGGCTAAGGCCAGGAGAGAGAAGAGCCATAGTGGCAGTGACGAATGATCTGGTTTTCCTGAGAGATTATGTCCCGGCAGGACGAAACGGAGAAGGGTGAGGCCCGCCAAAACGATGCCCTCCCCAGCTACGAACGAGGAAGAATAGAAAAGTCGAATCGATCTTGAGCTTCGGAGCCGCTGGTTCAAATGGTGTCCGCAAACGAGGAAGAGAGAGGCGGGGAACAGGATCATCAGCGCCGTTCCTCCGTTCACTGTCAGGGAATAGCCTTGGCCCAGTTGCTGAATTTGCTCGCTGAAGGGTGGCTCGATGAAACCAGCCAGCAGCCAGGCCAAGCCACTGCCGATCAAGGTCATGATCCACGGCATGTCACTCTGGGATGGGAAAACAGGATCGGGTTCCCGATTCTGGACTCCCAGGATTTTCACCAATGATTGATGAAGTAAAATTCCTAGGGAGAAAATCAACGCCAACACCCACGGCAGCATCCAGTTGAGGTAGACCACGCCCGAGGCCAGCACTTCGACAAATTTCCATTTCAAGAAGTTATTGCGGGTTTCTCCCGTAAAGGGGATATGTGCTCCATCCGGCAGACTGTAGATTTCCCGCAGGGAAAAATTACCCAGCCACTCGCCAGTTAATGGTGAGAGGAGAAGGAGGAAAAGAATCATTCCCGCCACGGCTAAAAGAGACGGAATCTCTTCTCGCTGATTTCGCTGCCTCTTCCACCACCAGCCGTTAATGACGATTAGACCTACCGCAGAAAGGCAGAGAATCTCCCAGCTAAAGACATGCCCCATCCATTCTCCACATGGGCCCATCAGGTAACCCTGCAGGATGCTGTTAAATAAATTGTGCAGCCAAGGAAGCAGGCAGAACGCGCTCCCTGCTGCCCAGATAACAGTGTTCTTCGCGGCTTTACCTGGCAGAAGCACGATCAGAGCGAGGAAACCGAGGCCCGCTATTTCCCCATCGAGCAAGGTCAGTCCTTCATCATGGAAAAGAAAGAAGAAGGCGATGCCGAAGATAACGAGAAGTAATCCAGGTTGCACCCAGGCGAGGAGCAGCCGGGATAAGGCAGGCAACAGCTTGCTCTTGGCGAATTCCATGGCAAGGGCGGACGCCGCGCCGAGCTGACCCGTTGCAAGACGCCATGCCTGATCGGGAGAGTGGCTTTAGCGAAGGGCATTCTCATAAGCAAACCGAAGGTGATCCTCCAGTTCGTCAAGTTCCTCGGGCTCGAAAGCGAGTGTCGCCTCGGTTTCCTGCCGCCACTGGCGCAGATGTTCCTCGAGGTCGAACATCTCAGGTACCCCAGGCCTGGTTCAGCGCGGCATGCACCGTCTCCCACTCGGAGCGCCGTTCTGCCAGCGCTTTGCGCCCCTTGGTGGTCACGGAATAGTAGCGGCGCTTACGACCGTTCTCCTGTGCTTCCCAGCGCGATTGGAGTAAGCCGCGCCGTTCCAGTCGATGCAGTACGGGATAGAGCATCCCCTCGGTCCAATTCATTTTGCCTCCAGAAAAGGCGCGGACTTTCTCAGCAATGGCGTAGCCGTAATTTTCTTCCCGCTGGAGGATTGAAAGGATGAGCGGCTCGGCGGAGGCGGCAATCAATTCGCGGGAAATCATGCGTAGCACTCATACCTAGATGTATTAGGTAAGTCAATTTATTCGTGATCACGCATTGCTTCAAAACGAGGCTCTGCTTTGCTTGATGATTCGATGCAGGAATATCTGAAAATCCTCGGCAGCGTGATCCCTCTCTTTCTGCTCATGGCGGTTGGTGCGGTGGTGCGGCGGAGGCGTTTGCTTAACGAACAGGCTGATCGGAGCTTGCTGGATCTTGCTGTGCACGTGCTGTTGCCCTGCCTCATCCTGGATCATTTGATGGCGAATGAATCGCTGCGGCAATGGGGCAACCTCTGGTGGAGTCCGTTGCTCGGTTTCGTGGTCACCTCGGCTTGCATCGGCGTGGCGGCGATCGCCGCGCGGTGGTGGGGATTTTCCACCGGGGCGCAAAGGCGGACGTTTACCCTGGTCGGCGGCATCTATAATTACGGATACATCCCGGTGCCGCTGATTGATACGCTCTACGGTGCGAACGCGCTCGGTGTGCTTTTTCTTTATAACCTGGGTACGGAAACGGCCTTCTGGACCGTGGGCTTCGCCTCGCTGCAGGGCCACAAGCTTTTCACCGACTGGCGGCGCACGCTGACCACGCCGGTACGGGCTATTTTGCTGGGCGTGTCGATCAATCTCGCGACTTATTGGGCGGGTATTCATCTGGATGGAGCCTCGCTTGACGCGACGTTCTGGGGATGGCTGGTGAAGATCGTGCTGACCACGATTCATCTGGTCGGGTTATGTTCGATTCCGCTGGCGATGCTCCTCATCGGCGCAACAATGGCCGATTTCTGGAGTAAATTCCGTGCAAACCACGGGATCGGCGTGATGGGCTTGGCCGTGGCCGTACGCAACGTGATTTCCCCGCTCGGTTTTATCCTGCTCGCGTGGCTCCTGCCCATCTCGACGGAGCTCAAGGAGACGCTGGTAGTACAGGCCGCGATGCCGGCGGGCGTTTTCACCCTGCTCCTCTCGCGCCATCACGGCGGTGATGTGCCCGTGGCGTTGCAGATCATCTTTGCGACCTCAGCCGCGGCGATTATCACGCTGCCGCTCTGGATTCACTTTGGGATGCAGGTGGTAGGGGTGAGGTAGTTAGCCGCGAAAGAACGCAGAACGCAGACATACGATGAATGTGGGCGTCCCTCCGGGACTTGGAAACGATCACTGAACGTGCCAGCGGCGGCGTTCGAGGATTTTCTGTTTACGGCTACCAGCCGAAATAGCTTTTTATCGGAATGTCCACGGCAAGGGCAGTAAGGACAAGCGGCAGATAGATGATCGAGGTGAAAAAAAGGACGCGGGCATGGAGGCGATCCGGCTGACGGGCGAAGCGGATGGCGGCGGCGATGAAGACGAGAGAGAGCAGCCCCGCGACCACGGCGTAGAAGAGTCCAGAATGACCAATCAGGCTTGGCAGCAGGCTGATGGGGAGCAGGATGATCGCGGAGATGACAGCATGTATACCGGTGCTGCGGCCTTCAGGATCGTTGACCGAAACCATACGGAGCCCGGCGGCGCGATAGTCGTCCTGATAGAGCCAGGCAATGGCATAGAAGTGGGGCAATTGCCAGAGAGCGAGTAGACCGAAGAGTGTCCAGCCCTCGACCGTGAAATGCCCGACGGCGGCGGTTGCGCCGAGGAGCGGCGGAAGTGCGCCGGGAATGGTGCCGACGAGGGTATTCAACTCCGTGGTACGCTTGAGCGGAGTGTAAACGAAAACGTAAATGACCAGCGTCAGCGCGGCGAGCAGCGTGGTCAGGCCATTGACGAACCAGGCGAGTTCGGCGAGGCCAATTACTCCGAGGACAAGACCAACGACGATCGTTTCCGCTAGCGGCAGGCGACGCGTGACGAAGGGACGCATCTGGGTGCGGCGCATGAAAGCGTCGGTGTGACGTTCCAGGGCTTGATTGAGAATCGAGGAGCAGACCGCGACGAGCGCCGTGCCGAGGAGGGTGTGGAAAAGTTTGGCCCAATCAAACGCGCCGCGGCTGGCGAGGGCGTACCCGGCCAGTGTGGTGAGCAGCACCATCATGGTGAGGCGTGCCTTGGTCAGCTCGGAAAGATCCGAGGCGAGCGAGTGTTTCTCCGTGGCGGCAAGCGTCGGTTCCGGCGTTGCCGCGCGGGCAAGGGCGGCAGGCTGGGCCGGATTGGAAGCGAAGGAGGGGTTCACGCAACGCCTTTTTTCGCAAGTTCCAACCGGGATTGCAAACGCCAACTGATCCCGGTGAGCAGCGCCCCGAGGACAAAGGTCAGGGCGCCAATGGCCACGTGACTTGTCGCGATGTCGGCCGCCTTGTTCGTCCAGATGGTAAACGCGCCCAAGGCAATCTGGAGCAGGACGAGCCCGACCCACACGGCTGTCCAGCGGCGGAGGATTGGCGCGGAGCCGGGTGTCAGCCAGATGGCGGCACTGGCGGCGAGAATAGCGAGGGCGATCGCCACGGCTCCGAAGCGGTGAGCCATCTGGAGATCAATCGCGAGAGGCGTGGTGGCATTCTCGTTCCGGGAAAGCCGTTCGGCGTTATATTGCTCCAGAGAGGCGGGATCGGTCTTGGGCCAGACCTGGCCATAAGCGAGGGGGAAATCGTTGATGGAGAGCCCGGCATGCTGGTGCCGCATCGTCGCACCGAGCATCAACTGGCAGAAGATCAGCGCACAAATCGCGAGCACGCGACCGGGCCACTGTCGGGGAACCGTACTGGGACGCGCTTCGATCCACCAGCGGGAGGTGAAGAGCGCGATGAGCGAGAGAGCGACGAAAAGCAGTTGCGCCAGGCAGCCGTGAAAAATCCCAAGCTGATCCTTGCTGAGAACGACCCGGAGGCCGCCGAGGGTGGCTTCCAGGAGGAAAAAAAGTGGCACCACGCCGCCCATCCAACGAAGCCAAATCCGTTCCTGAAAACAGAGCGCAATAGCCAGGATGGTGGCGAGGGTCGAGACGCCAAAAGCCACCAGCCGGTGCGAGTGCTCGTAGAAAATGCCTCCCACCCAGTCCTGCCACGGGAAAAAGAACATATTGTAGCCGTAAGTGTTTGGCCAGTCCGGCACCGACATCCCGGCCTCATTGCTTGTCACCAGCCCGCCAATACAAATCAGGAAGAGAACCGAACCCGCGCAAAAGCAGGCGTAGCGGTGGAGCGCCCAGCGGTAGCGCGGCTGCGCGCCATCAGGCGGCAAGGAATGGTAGGGCGAAGGGGCGTGCATGAGAGGAGCGAAACGTCCTCCAATATCCAAGGGTCAGCCCCATAGTCAAACGCAAGTTCAATTTCAGGCCATGATAGTAATGCCGTTGAAGGGATCGAAGGGCCGCTTATACCTCGATTTAGAGGGCATTTTGGCTTGGTTCGGCTAGAGTACCGACGGATTATAGCCAACTCACGCCGCATGACTGCCAATCCCAAACCCTCCGCCGAGGCGCAGCGTCGTGCCGAGATCAAGCGGCGGCGGGAGACTTCGACCTTCTGGGCGGCGATCCACATCATGGGCTCGCTCAACGTGGCGGTGATCCTGCTGGCGACCATTGCGGGGCTGATCGCCTTCGCGACGGTCATGGAATCGAAGTTCGATACGGCAGTGGCGCGCTATTACATCTACGACAATCCGCTCTTCATGCTCTGGCTCCTCGTCCTGGCGCTCAATCTGTTGTGCGCGGCGTTTACCCGCTGGCCCTGGCAGAAAAAGCATCTCGGGTTTGTCGTTACCCATGCCGGAATCATTCTCATGCTCACGGGGGGAGTGGTGGGGCGCGTCTTCGGGTTCGAGGCCTATGTCACGCTCGACAAGACGAAGGGACCGGAAAGCCGTCTCGTCATGCATGAGGATGTGCTGACCGTCGCCGCGCCCGATGGCGTGCGCTGGCAGATGCCGTTCAATGTGACGATCCATCCACCGACTGAGGCGAAGCCGGTGATCTTGCCGATTGAGAACTCAAACCTGAAGCTGGTGATTGATCATACGACGGAAAACCTCGTGCCGGACGACACTTTGGTTGAGTCGAATGATCCCGCCGCACCCGGCGGCGTGGCGTTGCACTTCATCAACGAGGGCATGGGACAGAACGTGGCGGCGAACCTGATGCTTTCTGACGACGCCTCGACCTTTGATTTCTTCGGCATGGCCAAGGTGCTGATGGTCGACTCGCTTGATGAGGCGCATTTGATTGCGCCCGCGAAATCGGCGACACCCGCTGCCGGGGCGGTTCGCGATGAGACGCCTTTCCGCGAGACGCAGATGATTTTTGCGAAGAGCCCGGAGACGCCGGTCATTGATACCGACAGTGACGCACCAAGTGGATATGCGGTTGCTTTCCAGGCAGTGGCAGGAAAGCCGAATGTCTTTACCGTGACGGTCAAGGCGGCCAACGGTACGAGTAAGGCCTGGCCGTTGCCCGATCTCGAAGGCAAGTGGACGAGCTTGCTGGGCGATGGCGATCCGGTTCTTTTTCGCGTGGCGAAATACTGGCCCGATTTCTCGATGAAAGGTAGCGCGCCGGTTTCGCTTTCCGATCAACCGAACAATCCGGTGATTCTGGTGCAAATCACCGGGCCGACCAAATTACTGCCTGCTCCGGCATCAAAACCGGCCCCTGCAGCACCGCCAATGCCGAAGGGACTGGTCATGCGGATGGCTCTGGCGAAGGAGCCGGGGAAGTTCGTCTATGAACTCGAGCGGGAGGGGAAGATCGAGGCGCGGGCCGTCGCGGCGCTGGGAGACACGATCCACCTCGGTTGGTCGAAATGGGAAGCACATGTGGATGCGGTCCTGGCCCACGCGGAGATGCATCGCGAGGTGAAGGAATTCACCGGGCCGCTGACGCCGATGATGGCGAATGCCGTCCGCCCCGGACTCCACGCCCATCTGATAACGCCCGCCGGCGTGAGCGGTCCGGCGGAGTGGATTCCGGCGGGAACTTCGCGCGAGCTTTTCAGCGGGAAGGATTTCTCCAGTCAGGTGGTGCGGGTGGGCTATGGCCAGCGGGTAATTCCGCTGACCTTCACGATTACGCTGGAGAATTTTGAGGTGCCGCGCGATGAGGGAACCGATACGCCGTCGAATTACATCAGCAGCCTCCGCTTTGACGAGCCCTCGACCGGACGCGTCGTGCGGGACAAGGCGCACATGAATTCGCCCGCGATGTTTCCCGGCGATTTCTGGCGTTCGCTGTTGGGCTGGAATTACAAGTTCTCCCAGGCGAACTGGAATCCTCAGAATCTGAACGAGACGACGCTGCAGGTGCTCTACGATCCGGGTTGGCCGTTCAAGTGGATTGGCTCGCTGGGGATTTGCTGCGGCATCGCCCTGATGTTTTATTTCATGCCCAAGCGTTCCGTGCAGGAACGGAGCGGGCGGGATGAGCCGGAGGCGGCGAAGTGAGTTTCATTTCCCTTGTAGCGGCGGTCGATGACCGTCGGCCCGCATCAACTGTAAATGTAGCGACGGTCATCGAC
>CAIPBM010000157.1 GCA_903863295.1 uncultured Verrucomicrobiota bacterium
AGCCGACGTTCGCTTTAATTAACTGGGCGATCTGTTTCAGGTTCCGGCCAAAATTTCCCTGCGGATAAACCGCCCCATTCCCCGGCGCATAGTTGGTCGTGCGGGCTTGTTTGAGCAGTTCCAGCGCATCAAACGATTCGCGGGCTGTCCCGTGGAGCACCGTGTCGACCGCAGAACCGTACATGCTCTCAAATCCATTCGTCGTGCCGCTGGGTCCCGCCAGCGTTACCGCCGTGTCTCCCGCGAGTCCGAACGTATCGAGATCGCGAATGGCGAGCGAGTCTTGCTCGCCCTGCAGACTGCGCGGAATCGTGGAGCTCATGGAGACTGCGCGAAAAGCCGTCTTCTTCGCGGCATCCTCCGGACAGCAACCCAGCAAACGGTTGAGCCAGCCATCGGGTACGCCTTTATCTTCATCCACGCCCGACTCCATCAAATCCTGCGAATCGAAATGAGACCGCGAGGCATTGGGTGAACCACAGGCCTGAATCGCGGCCAGACTCCCTTGCTTGTAGAGCGGTAAAAGCGGAGCCAATGCCGGATGAAAGCCAAAGTAGCCGTCGAGATCGAGCACGCCGCCCTCGGTTTGGCCGGGGGCAGGCAGGCTGATGTCGGTGCGATTCTGATAATAAAAAGGATCGCCATAAGGCACGACCATGGAGAGACCATCCACCGCGCCCCGCTGGAAAATGCAGATAAGGATTTTGTTATCGGTGGAGCTGCCGAGTTCCGCTGCCGCTGCGGTCTGGCGAAGGAAAGCCGGTCCCCAGAAAGGGCCCGCTCCCATGCAGACGAAAGCCATCGCTCCCTGTTTCAAAAAGACCCGGCGGTTGACGTTGTTCATAATTATTTCCTTTGGAATTCCGGCGAACCAATGATGAGGGCAATCAGTTTGGACGAATCGACCGTCTTGCTTTCCGAACCCGGGGCAGGCAGCACGGTTTGCTCCAGGACTTTCCGGGTCGAATCGGTGATATTATTTTGGAGCAGGACAGAGACGCATTGATTCAGCACCGCCTCCGGGTTATCCAAGTCCGTTCCGGCAAGAATGGTTCGCGGGTCAAACTGCACGTCGCTGATTTTTTGTTCTGTCAGCGCCATGGCAAAATTCAACCGTTCGATGAGTGCGCCGGGATTAACCCAGGTGCTGGAGACTTCCTTGTAGCCAGTCGGTGGCGTGCAAGCGAAGAGCGGTTCACCGAGATCGAGGATATGCCAGTTGAGCGATTGGCGCGGCCGTTTCGCAATCCGGTCGGCGGCCTGCCCGCGTCCCAGCACCCCGCCACCTTCAATGGAAGGAACCAGTTTGTCGAAGGGCGGCGGTTGTTGCGCGATGAAGGTTGAGTCGGAAGCGCGCACGGCGGAGACGGCAAATTCCAGCGGCGACTTGATCTTGTTCCCGTAGCTGGCCGGGGACATAAACTCGGGGCTGGTGAGGATGGCCTCCGTGACCTTGCGCAAATCCCCGCCGCTTTGGGTGAAGACTCCGGCCACGCGATCAACCAGGGCGGGGGGTGGATCGTCCGCGACAAAGCGCTGGCAAAGTTCGCGCGAAATGAAGTGGGCACAGGCTGGCTGGGAGCAAAGAATATCCAACACCGTTTCGCCATCCTGCATGCCTCCATTCGCGGGGATGTTGTGGCCCAGCACCACCTTGGTGCCGTTGTCATGCTGGCGCGGATGAAAGGCGAATTCGCCCGTCAGGCGATCAACCGACCAGCCGGTAAAGCAGCGGGCGACTTCCTGGACATCCTTTTGCGTATAGCCGCCATCAACGCCGAGCGTGTGGAGCTCCATGATCTCGCGGGCATAGTTTTCATTGATGCCGCCTTGCTTCTTGCCCTTCACGGGGGCGGCTGCAGCAGGATCGGGCGCCTGCCCGGTGAGCTTCTGCATCGCCATCGCCTGCATCTCCTGCTGCAGCGGGGTAACCTCGCGCGGCACGGTGCTTTGAGCATTGTCGAGGTAGACCAGCATCGCCGGACTCTTGGCCGAGGCTTCGAGGAGTTCGCGGAACGTGCCCCAGATGTGGGGGCGAATCACCTCGCGGTCGTCGATCACTTTCAACACGCGATCCGGCCCTTTCTTGACGTCGATGTTGAAATGATTGCTCCAAAAATCGACCAGCACTTCTTGAAGTTGACGCTGGGATTCAATCGCGCGAACCAACTTCGCCTGCTCCAGTTGTCCGACCGCCGCGACGGTGCGGTATTGGTTGGCTTGGGTGACCATGGCAGTCAGCTTGTCCATTTTCGGCATCGGCTCGCCTGTGGGAGCCATGGTTTGGGGAGGCGGCTCTATTTGTCCCTGCTCATCCGTGACGGCGGGCTTTTCCTGAACCATCGTCTGCATCGGCTCGGTCTGCATCGCGGGAGGCGTGGTCGCTTGAGCCGGCGGAATGGAGGGATTGGCAAGGCCTTGAGCTTTGGCCAGCGCCGCTTTTTGCCGCTCCATGGCCCTTTTTCTTTCGTCCCGGAAGAGGTCGCTCAGTTCCGTGGCGCTCATCTGGAGCATATCGAATTTCGCCACGGTTTGCTCCACCGCTGAGTCATCGATACTCTCCGGGTGTAACTGGCTTTCGATATAGGCGTGAATTCCCATCTTTTGCACCCGCTCGACATCGCCAGGCCGTGGGCCGAAGGTAATCCGGTTGAGGACATGAATAATGGCGGAGCGATCAACCTGACTCTCCTGTCCCCAGCCAATGCCCAGACAGAGGACGGCGAGGAACATCAGGAGCGAAAGAGACCGGAACCATCGGAGTCCTTGGGAGCGAGTCATAACAAGGGATTAGACGCCCAAAGAAACGGAAAGTTACAAAGATCGGGAGACCCGGCCACACCGGGGAAAGAATTCCGGGCAAAAATCTTGCGCTTTCTTCGTCCAGGTTAGAACTTAATTCGTGGTCTCCCGCTGGTTCACCTTCCTGCTCTTGATTCTGGTCCTCATCGCTCTCACGGGCGAGGTCGCCTTTATTTATTGGCATGAGCGTCAACCGCGCGAAAATCGTTTTGATCCCATTATCGCAAGCGTGGCCCGTGAGGACGGCATGGATCCGTTCCTCATCCGTGCCCTGATCTGGCGGGAGAGCAAATTCGATCCGCTCACCCACGGTGCGGCGGATGAACGGGGCCTGATGCAAGTGACGCCTGACGCCGGAGAGCGCTGGGCCAAGGCGAACAAAATTCCCAATTTCCAAGCGAACGATCTTTTTGATCCGATCACCAACATCCGCGCCGGCACCTGGTATCTCCGTCGGTCAATGCATCTCTGGGAGCAGGTTAATGTCGATGATCCCATCCCCTTTGCCCTGGCCGAATATAACGCGGGGCGAAGTAACGCGCTGAAGTGGGTTGATCCCACGGCGCCAACCAATCACAATGCTTTCCTGCAAAACATCACGTTTCCTCTTACCCGCAAATATGTGGATACCATCCTCAAGCAACGGGAAGTCTACCGGGTCAATTTCGCCAACAGCCCTTCGTACCGGGACTTCGCCGCGACCTTGCCTCCCGTGACCAAGACGCCGTGACGGAATGGTTCGTTGCTCCCACTATCCTTTTACGCGCATCCCCACCATGACCGAAAAATATACGATTGCGGTGTGGGCGGGGAATGGCATTGGTGGAACCGAGAAAGCGGCTGTTTTGTACGCCGTTGAGCTGGCACGTCGTGGTCATCGCACTATCTTCCTTTGCCCTCCTGGACCTCGAGATAAAACCTTAAAAATAGGCCATGTTCGTCAAGTTGATCCGCCGTCTCATCCCGCGACCCTGGCAGATTTTCTCAAGGCGGAGCAAGTGGACGTGGTTCACCAGCATGTCCCCGGTTATCCAATGCCAACGCCCATCTACCCGGCCTTACAACTTCTGGGCGAATCCCGACCGCATCTCATTGAGACAAATGTTTTCGGACGCATGGAAGACCCGGAAAGCGATCAATGGGTTGACTGTCGCTGCTTTGTTTCCCGGGCCAGTGGGGTTCAAGCTTTTCAACGGAGCAGACGTATCCTCAATTCGGCAGGCTTAAAAAGCACCACTGTGCTTTTTAATCCTCTGGCCGAAATTGACCGTGTTTTACCGTTGCAACGGCATCGCGCGGAAATTCGGTCTGAACTAGGTGTTCAGCCCGAGGAGATATTCATCCTTCGCTTGGGTCGACCGGGTAATAAATGGAACCGGAATGAAGTCCATGTTTTCCAGCAAGCCAGGCGACAAGAACCGCGATTACGCATGCTTCTCATGGAGCCCCCACCCGATATTTGGCGTGAGGTTGAGGCCGGGCAATGGGGTGAGGGTATCATCCTCCGTCCAACCCTTAGTGACTTCGAAAAAATCTCAGCCATTTATACATCCGGCGACTTGATGCTGCACATGCCCGATTGGGGCGAGAGCTACGGCTATACAATTGCCGAGGCCATGCAGCAGGGTTTGCCTTTGATCGTGAATTCCACACCTTGGGGAGACAACGCGCAGGTTGAATTGGTAGAACACGGGGTCACCGGTTTCGTCTGCAATAGTTGTGAGGGGGCCGCCCATGGTTTATTGGAGTTGGCAAGGAGTCTGGAGTTACGCCGGAATTTTGGAACCGCGGCTAAGGAAAGAATCCGTGGTCTTTCCGACCTTTCCGGTGAAGTCGATCTCCTGGAGGAGATCATGAGGCACCTGGTTGGAGATCGTCCTCTCCAAAAGATGATCGCACGGAATCGCGAACTTCTCCAATTCCAAACCACTTTCGCCGCGAGAGAGCGTCGGGTTTTGGAACAAGAAGTACCGGGCTTGAAAGTCGCCTACCTCAAAGGCCGCTGCTATCAGGCTTACCGGGGATTCCGTGCGAAAATACGGCAATGGAAACAGAACCGGCGCTAAGCTTGAACTGATTCCTTAGTTTGGTTTAAAGCCGCCACATCAGCCGTCGCATCTTCCCACGCCTCATTCAGCTCTTCCTGCTTACGGGAGTTTTCGGCCAGTTCACGATTGAGCCGGACGGCATCGCCGCCTGCCTGGTAGGTCTCGGGCGATTCCAGTTTCGCGACCAGCTCTTTGTGCTGCTGTTCCAAGGTGGCGATCTCTTTCTCGATCTTCTCCAGCTTGGCCTGGGCCTGTTTGCGGGCGGCTGAAACCGCCTGCCGTTCCTCGGCTTCCTTCCGCTTTTGTTCCTTGGTTTTGACACTGGAACTACCCCCATGGTTTTTGGCCACGGGCTCTTCCTTCGGGCGACTGTCGGATAATTGTTCTCCAGCGACGAGCCCGCTCTTCTCGGAAATCGCGCCGGATTTCTCCAGGTAGTAATCGTAATCTCCAGCATACGGCGTCAGCTTGCCCGCGCTGATATGCAAGACCGTCTGCGCCAGAGCCCGGATGAAATAGACGTCGTGGCTGATAAAAACGAGCGTGCCCTGATATTGCTTGAGCGCCTCAATCAGCGCGTCAATCGACGCCATGTCCAGGTGAGTCGTCGGTTCATCCATCAGGAGCAGGTTCGGCGGATTCATCAGCAGCTTGACCAGGCCGAGCCGCGTCTTTTCTCCACCCGAGAGCACGCCCACTTTCTTGAAGGAATCGTCACCAGAAAAGAGGAACGAGCCCAGGATCGTGCGGGTTGTCACCTCCGGTAGCGGGTTGGGAATGCTCAGCGCCTCCTGCAAAACCGTGCGGTTCGGATTGAGCATATCGGCACGGTTCTGCGACGAGTAGCCCACCTCGCAGTTTAGCCCTTCCTTGCGTTCACCCTGTTGGATGGGCAGTACGCCGCCGAGAATTTTCAGCAGGGTCGATTTACCCGCGCCATTCGGCCCGACCAGCACCATCCGTTGCCCCTTCTCGATTTCGAGATCAATCCCCTGATAGACCTTGAGGGTGTCGTAGGCAAAATGGACATTGGTGAGCGTCATCACCCGTTGTCCGCTGCGGATCGGCTGTGGGAACTTGATGTTGATTTTTTTGTCAGCCGATTCCGGAGCCTCAAGGATCTCCATGCGGTCGATCTGCTTCAGCTTGCTTTGCGCCTGCGACGCCTTGCTCGCCTTCGCGCCGAACCGGGCCGCGAAATCGCGCAGCTTCTGGATTTCCGCCTGCTGGTTTTTATAGGCGGCGAGATGTTGTTCCTGGCGGGCCTTGCGCTGCTCCACATAAGCATCGTAATTGCCGCGGTAGCGATGGACCTGCTTGTTGCGAATCTCAAAAATATTATCGACCAACGCATTCAGAAACGCGCGATCGTGCGAGATCATCAGGATCGCTCCTGGGTAATACTCCAGATAGTTCTGGAACCAGCCGAGTGATTCGAGATCGAGATGATTCGTCGGTTCATCGAGCATCAGCAGATCAGGTTCCATGACGAGTAACCGCGCCAGGTGTGCGCGCATGATCCAGCCGCCGCTCATCGTTTTCGCCGGGCGATTAAAATCAGAATCGCGGAAGGCGAGGCCCTTCAGGATGCTCTTGGCCTTGGGCTCATTCTGGTACCCGCCCAATTCCGCGTAACGACCCAGGGCGTCATGATACTCCTCGGTATCAGTCTGACCCGTGGCGGCGCCGACAGAAAGAATCCGCATCAGTTTGCCATGTTCTTCGGTGATCGCACAGGCCAGCTCGAGCACCGTTTCATCACCGCTCGCCGCCGTTTCCTGTGGGAGGTAACCGATGGTCGTATGCTTGTCGATCACCACGGAACCGCTGTCGGGTTCTCCCGTGCCGAGGATGATGGAGAAAAGGGTCGATTTGCCCGCCCCATTCGGCCCGACCAGCGCAATGCGCTCGCCGAGATTGATACTCAGCGAGACTTCTTCAAATAACGTGCGCGAGCCATAGCTCTTGCTGATATCGGACAGGGTAAGCATAAGCGGGCAAGCCTACGCCCGATGGACGCCGCCCGCAAGCTTCGCTTCACGCTTACTTCTTCTCGTTGGTCTACTGGGCAGATGGAGTCGCCGCCGGAACTGGAGTTGGAGTGGTTGCCATGGGAGCCTTCGTGTCCTTGCTCCGGAATTCCTTGTGCCCGGCAAACATCTGCTCCTTGATCGTGGCCAACTGCTTGTTCGCCACATCCCACTGGCTGTTTTGCAGCGCCTGGGTCAAGGTATCGATGGAGGCGCTCAACTCATCCATGCTCTTTTGGTAGGCGGCGACCATGGTCGCCTGCTGGTCCGGTGGAAGAGCCGCCGCTTTCTTGGGCACCAGACCGCGCGAGGTCTGTGCCTCCGTCTTCAGCGTCGTGGCCAGCGCGACATAGTCGGCCTTGCTCGCATCGGAAGGCTGCTTCAAATCGAGGGAGAGCTGCTTATAGGCTTTGCCCATGCGCTTCATGGAGAGCTCAAGCGGGGTATCGGCGCGGATGGATGAGAAGGCGACTGCACTCAAGAGAAAGAAAACTGTAATCGCAATGATCTTGGCCATTGCATCACTATGGTCATCAAATCTGTTTTGGCAAGAGGTACTAAAGGACAGAACTCATTTTTATAGCCTATAGATAAGTTAGTTTTTACACCAAACTCTAAATTATATAACCGCCATGAATATTAAATAATAGCCATACGGTTATTTCATTTTAGTCGCGAAATTGTAACAACCGATGGCGAGTTTTAAACGTCATTGGGAGGGGATTATTTGAAGCGGGTTGAATCACTGGATCGACTTGTTTTGGATTGACCTAATTTGCAAATAACCAGAGTCTAACCGGAAGGAGAAAGTCGAATGAAAACAACTACGAAACGAATCATGTCAGTCGCGGGAGTGCTCGCTCTCGGTCTCGTG
>CAIPBM010000158.1 GCA_903863295.1 uncultured Verrucomicrobiota bacterium
GGGAACTTCATCACGCCGCGCGCGCCATAGATTTCCGGGGCCTGGCGCTGCATGACCCGCTTGGTTCCATAGGAGGCGGACCAAAATCCGAGCAGGCACCCGATGAAGAGCAGGATCAATCCGGCGCGCGCGGCCAGCGCGAGATCCGCCGCCGCGGCCAGAGGCCAAAAGGCGGCGAGGGTGAGGAGAAAGATCTCGATGGTGATGAGGAAAATCGACAGGGCCATGAGGGTGGCGATGGTGCGATCAACCGGCGTCGCGATATTGAAATGGGAAGCCACGCCCCGCCAGGTTTGCAGGGTGATGAGGCCGATCTCAAAAGTCATGAGCACGGCAAAGCTGAGGTCGTAGGTCGGTTCCCAAGCCAGGAGAGAGCTCGATTCCGGAAGGCTGGCCGCGACGAGACCCACGACCCAGGCGATGGAGAGGGTGGTGACGCCGCCGGAGAGGCCGAAGAGGATGGGCTTGCGCCAAGAGAGGGGGCCGGACCAGGAGCCGCGCCGATAGGCGATGACGCCGACATGAAAGATGCCGCTAGCGACGAGCAGAAGTCCCGACGCGTATAAAATCTGCCGCGACCTAGGGGACTGAACCCAAAGCCCGGCGAGATCGCGCACGGCATTTTCAAGGAGGAGGAGGAGTGGAGTCATGGTCAGTATCGCGGAGGGAGGTCGAACATCCGTTGGCTTACTATGGGCGGTGCGGGCGCTTCCTCAAGGGCGGAGGAGAGTTATTACCTAGGCGGGAAGCTATGCCAATGCACCGAAAGGCACCGGCGCCCGGAGTGCGACGGCTACCACCGAAGGGAGGCACCGCCGATGGGGACATCGGCGGCTACCACAGGCGTCATGCGTGGTGGGGGCTTTTTCAGGCTTGCAAGAAATGAGGAGGAACGGAGCATAGCTAAACATGGAAAGGCTCTACGCGGAGAACGATAAGATTGTGCTCATCATGACAGGACAGGTTTTGACGGTTCACGAGGATCTGAGCAATCACCTGGAACCGGGAATCGTGGTGAAGGAGAAAGTCGGACGGCTGATCCGTCGCTGCGAAGTGCGACCCGCCGGGGCGACCCGTCAGCGCTGGGAACTGGAAAAGACGATCACGGAGAAAGAACTCCCGCCGCCACCGCCCGAGAACTGCCTCTCGCTCGGGTCAACCCCGGATGAGCCGGAGCTTACGCAAAACGTCGCCACGCCCGAGACGCCAGCGCCCCTCGCGCGGCCCCTCTATCAAAGGGACGACAAAGTCGTGCTGATCGAGACGGGAGAGGTGCTCACCGTGCTGGAAGACTTGAGCGACCGGCAACTGGGCCTCATCGTGAAGGAGAAGAGTGACTATATCATCATGAGCTGCGATGTCCGTCCCGCCGGGCAAACCCGCGAACGGCTTGAGGCAGCAGGGCTGAATACCGCGAAACGCGGATGACCTGACCGGGCCGCAAAGCGTGGGTGCGCGAATCATCAGCGTGCAGGACCAAAGTCACCGCTGGATTGATGGGTAATTTTCAGGCAGAATAGCTGGATGCCGACTTACGAGTACGAATGTGCCAAATGCCACAAGGATTTTGAAATCTCCCAATCGATGAAGGATGATGCGCTGAAGGTTTGTCCCAAGGAGCTGTGCCGGATGAAAACGAAATGGGGCAAGGGCAAGGTGAAACGGAAGCTGGGGGTCGGAGCCGGTTTCATCTTCAAGGGTTCCGGGTTCTACATCACCGATTACCGGAGTGAGGGGTACAAGAAGGCGAAGAGCGACTCGGCCAAGGCGAGCGAGACCTCGACCAAGAGTGAGTCGAGCAAGTCGGAAACGACGAAGGCTGAGAATCATAAACCCGCCGCGAAGCCTGCGGCCAAATCTGACGCATGAGGTGAACGGGCGATTGTTTCCATTCGCCCTCCTGGGGCTGGTCGCGTCCTGCCTCGCCTTGCGCGCGGCGGATGACACGGCTCCGCCGCCCACGATTTCGACCTCCTCGTCCGATTCCTATTCGCAGGTTTCCTGCACGAGTTCCGATGCGCTGGCTTGTGCCGACGCCTTGCAAATGGCTGCGGATGCCCGGGATCAACTGACGCCGATTCTGCATCTCGGCCGCACCTGGCGTTTCCCGGTCCATATTCACATCATGACGCCGGACGACCCGCTGATGGCGAAGGTCAACCGGGAAGCTTCCGCGGTTTTCGCGGACGGATCGACGATGAAAATTGAAGCGGTTCTTCCGGTGGATGATCCCGACGGGAAAGCTTTCATCCAGAGGCAATACGTCACGGCGCTGCTTTGGGAAAAATTCTTCGCCCGGACGACGACATTCGATTCGCAGACGAA
>CAIPBM010000159.1 GCA_903863295.1 uncultured Verrucomicrobiota bacterium
ATGCCATACCGGTCCTTCATCCGACGCGCCTTGCCCCGAAGCTGGTTCACGGTCAGGAAGGAGGAGTCGTCCAGATAGAGCGGCCACTCCTTCATATCCTCGGCGATCAGTCTCAATTTTTGTAGGGAATGCTCATCAAGATCGCCTTGGCGGATGCGCTGAAGGCTCTCGCTTCCGTGAGAAGCTAGAAGACGGAGCATGAGCTGCTCGTTCGTCATTTCCAGGCTGAAGACACCCACGGCATGCCCCGGCTTTTTCCAGGCATCGGTGTCCGCGTCATAACGTTCCTTCAGGACACTCTGGGCAAAGGTCATGGCCAAAGCCGTCTTACCCATACCGGGACGCGCGGCCAAGACGATCATTTCCCCGCCCTTCCAGCCGCCTGTCATCTCGTCCAGCCGATGGAATCCCGTGTGCAAGCCATGCAGGCGACCTTTGCGGTTTTGGAAATTCTCGATCAGGGTAATCGCCTTGTCGATTTCCTCGCGCGCGGAGACGGTGGAATTGGTCAGCCCCATGTGGGTGACCTGGAAGATCGCGCTTTCGGCCCGGTCCAGCACCGCGGGCACCGTATCCGGCATGTCGGCGATGTCCTGCGCAATGGTCGAGCAGGCGATCTGCAGGCAGCGCAGCAAGCTCTTGTCCTTGACGATGCGGATGTAGCTGCTGACGTTGAGGTGGGTGGCAAATCCGACGAGCAATTCCGCCAAAATCCCGGGGCTGCCCACCGGCTCGGCCAATTTGCGATCCGTCAGCCACTGGTGAATCGTCATGACGTCGATGGCCTGCTGGGAATTGTACATCTCCCGCAGTGCCGCGAAAATCTCCTGGTGCGCCGGGACGAAAAAGTCTTCTTTCACCAGCGCCTCGGTTACCTCATCGATGACCTCACCAGGCTGCGACATCATACAACCCAGCACCGCTTTTTCTGCTTCCGCACTGTAAAGCACAGTGGGGGAAAGGGCCTGCTCCGTTGCGGAAACACGGCGTTTGGATTTCGGGTTGGCGGAAGAGGAAGCGGGCATGATCATGATCGGGAAAGAAGAATTAAAGCGATCTCCCCCGCGCCGACAATGCTTTGCCTGAATTTTCTTAAGGTAAAATTTCCTCAAGTCCTTACTACTTCATAATCAAGTCATTCGACTCCCCGGACTTGGGGATAACCTGTGAATCGTTTGTCTAAAACTATTGCATCCGACCCTATCCCCCCACCGCCGTGTATTGATGCAGTCCCCGCTTCCAAAGGATGCCGCTCAAAACATAGAAGAAACCAACCCAGCCCCATTGCCAGAGAAAGCCCGTGAGCATGTCCTGCGTCGGAACATGGCCGATCAAAATTGCGGCCGGGAAATAGGTCTCATAGGCGAAGGGCAGATGCAGGCAGACGATTTGGAGCCAGGTGGGAAAGGCATCGATGGGGAAGATGTGTCCACCAAGCAGAAACTCAATCGAGTAGATGATGAAAGTCACGCTCCCGATATCGAGGATCCAGAAGGCGATCATCGCCAGCGTAAAGCAGAAGAAAAACTGGATCATCCCAGCACCCAGCGCCGCGAGAAGAGCCCAGGGCAAATTTTCCAGCCAGGGCAATTCCGTGAAGTAATAGCCGAGCCAGATCATGGCGATGGCAAGCGGCACCAGGGCAAATGCGGAGTGGACCAACCGCGCCGCCGCGTAGAGGTGGAAACGGTAGAGTCGGTACTCGATCGGTTTCAGTAAGAGAGTATTGATCCGTCCCTCGCGAATGTCCTCCGCGATCTGGAAGTCATCTTCATTCGGCACGGTCAGCGTATCGAGCAGGATGAGCGTGATGAAGTAAGCCACCATGCTCTTGAAGGTGTAGCCCGCAAAACCGCCGTGCCCGGAAAAAACCGCATTCCAAAGGAAGACCGATCCGAGCAAAGGCACAAAGCTGACCAGCACCCGCAGCAAAAAGTTCCAGCGATAAACGAGATTGCTCTGAACCCCAAGATTAAAAATCTGGGCCTGAAGGCGAAGCGGGGCGGTGAGCATCACGCTTAGGGTTTTACTTCCAAGCCGACCGCTTTGGCCAGCTTCCCCTGCCGCACATCGAAAGTCAGAAAGCGCCGGGCATTCACGAGCAATGCAGAGGCAATATGGAGCATATCCAGGTAGCGTACTCCTGACTCAAGCGCATGACGATGGCTGAGTTGTGAGGTCTTGATATATAAGTCCTCGGCTTCCACATACTGCATTTCGTAAAAGCCCTCTGCTTCATCGCGTTCTAATTGGAGCAAGGCTTGGGTCATTTCCGAAAGCGCAATGTGCTTTTGAAAGGCCAGCATTCGTATTGCATGCTGTATCTCCGACTTGGAGAAACGGGTCAGACAAATCGGTTGCGGATTCTTGACGAAATAGCTTCTCGCGTCCTTTTCGCTTTTACCCTGCACGTAGACCGCGACAAGGAAGCTGCTGTCAGCATAAACTACCAACGAGCCTCCTCACGCATTTTTAATAAGGCCTCTACAGCTTCAACCTGCCTCCCCTTGAAATTTTCCTTTGTGCGCTCAAAGACCTTATTCCAATCGAGCTTCTTCGGCTTTTTTGCGCTTTTGGATCGAGACAAGGGGGTGAGAGTGGCCCAAGGTTTTCCCCGCTTGGTAATAATAATTTGTTCGCCCTGATGGGCCCGGTCCAAAAACTTGGAAAAGGCATGCTGGACAGAGCGGGAGGTGGCATGAACCATAATGTTACACATCATGTCTAACATTGACCCTGTCTGTCAAACTACTTGACGTTCCGGCCCTCACCCCTTATCCAGATTCCAGTTCTTTGATAGCGATCCCTCACGGGATCACCCCGCCAGAAAGTGCCCCGGACAAAAGCCGGGGAGAATAGGGAAACAGGTGAGAATCCTGTGCGGTAGCGCCGCTGTAACGGGCGACGAAAGCTCCACTAAGCCACTGCGTGAGAACGCGGAAAGGCGGAGCGAGTAGGACGACCCCGAAGTCAGAAGACCTGCTTTCTTGCGCTCATCAAGTCCCGGACCGTGTGGCCCGGGCAACTGTCTCGCCAAAGACAGGATGGGAGTGGAGTCTCTTCGGCGTCCCTAACCGGCCCCGGCCTGCCTTCGTCTCCTCCCTGCGGAAGATCGAAGGCTTTTTTATGCCCTCGTTCCTCCGCGCCAAGAAACCGCGACCCCGGCCGGTCGCCAGCCCAAGAAAATGGACTCCATGCAAAATCGTCAGCCTCGCGGGACGGAATTCTTCCGCACCGTTGCCTTCATCATCCTCACCTCATTTGTCTCCGCCACGGCGTTCTCCGAGCCAACGTCGGCGACGACTTCACCGGCCACAAAACCGACTGCCTCCAAATCCAAGTCGGCCCCGGCCAAGTCCCCTACGTCGCCTCCCAAGACTCCTCCTGCGCCTGTCGTTGAGAAACAGCCGCTCATCCTTGTCACGGCCGCCACGCGCGATGCGCAGACCATTGATACAACCGCGACCACCACGACGGCGATCACGCGGAGTCAACTCGACGCCGCCCAGTATGACACCGTCGCCAGCGCGCTGACCAAGGTTCCGGGCCTCACCGTCGTCCCGCAAGGAGCCCCCGGCCAATCCCCAACCACCGTTTTCATCCACGGCATGGATGGCAACCAGACCCTCTTCACGATTGACGGGCGTCGGCAGCCCGTCGGCTTGAGCGGGGCCTATGATTTTGCGAATCTGACGCTGGACAATGTCGATCAGATCGAGGTCGTGCGTACCCCGTCCTCCACCATGGATGGCGGCAATGCCGCGGGAGGCGTTATCAATCTTGTCACGCTCTCCGGTCGGGGCCTTTCCCAGCCCATCAGCTCCGCCAGCTTTGAAGGAGGCTCCTACGCCACCTATCGCGAAAACCTCCAGAGCCGGGGAGCCGTCGGGGCATTTGATTACGCCGTGAGCGGAACGAATCTCTCCTCGGACATGAACCGTCCCAATGAAAATTACCGCAACACGGTCTATCGCGGCAATTTCGGTTACCAAGCCACCCCGGATGTCTATCTCGATCTTCACAGCGGTTACTCGCTCTCCAGCGCGGGTTCACCCAATACGATCTATACTCCCGATCCCATCGCGCATTTGCAGACACAGGACTGGTTTGTCTCTCCGGAAATCACCGCCAAAGTCACCGATTTCTATACAACCAAATTCTATATTAATTACGACCAGCAGAGCCAAACGTATACGGATAATTATACGAGCCCGGATGGTTATTCCATCCTGCCTCTGGGAACTCATCTCCAGATCAATACGACCTCGCTGGACTGGCAAAACAATTTCCAGATCGCCGAACATTGGAAAATCACCGCAGGAATCCAGGGAGATAATTCTTACGTCAATCAGTACACAAATTATAACGACTATGATTATCCGCCCGTGACAAACGCCACGACGCTGAAAAATAACCTGACCAATATCGGCGGTTATATCGAAAGTCTCTGGGAACCCATCACCGGACTCAATGTGATCAGCTCGGTGCGTGACGATGCCTACTCCGACTACGCGGGCGCCGTCTCCTGGAGGCAGGGCGTCTCCTATCGCGTTGCGCCCACGCAAACCCTGATCCATTTTTCCGGATCGTCCGCCTATACGCCTCCGTCGCTGCAACAGCTCTATTACCCGATGTACGGCAACCCCAATCTCAAGCCGGAAACAAGCCTCGGCTGGGAAGCCGGCGTCGAGCAGCCTCTGGCCGACGGTAAAGTGACCCCCGGGGCGACTTACTTCTATAATAACATCACGAATTATATTCAGGATGATGCCAACTTCATTCCGCAAAACATTGGCCAGGCCACAACCGAAGGAGCGGAAGTGAACATCAAGGCCAAGCCACTCGACAACCTCACCCTTGATCTCAACTACACCTACCTTACCGCCGTCAACGATACGAATGATGTCCGACTCATCCGCCGCCCGCGCAACAGCTTTAACTTCACCGGCACCTGGCTTCCTGTTCCGCAGCTAACCCTCACCCTGGGCGGTTCATGGATCGTCGGTCGACAGGACTTTGATCCGGTCACTTTCGCGCAAGTTGATGCTCCGGACTATTTTGTTCTCCGGGCCAGTGCTACCTACCGGATCAACCGGAACGTGAGTATCTGGGTTCGCGGCGATAACATCACCAACACGCAGTATCAGCCCGTCCTGGGCTATCCCGCCTTGAACGCGGCCGTCTTCGGCGGAATCAAGGTTACTTTCTAAAGTTACGCGACCTCAGTTCTGGGGCTATCGCTCAATAAGCGCTAGCCCCTTCTCTCGGAGGGGGCCGCTTGGTTGTGTAATCGGCGAAAAATCGTAGTGGATTGATCGGGTCGATTTCGACAACCTCGAAGCGCCCCCATGCTCGCTCGACTTTTCCTTCGCTTCGTCGGACGTCCGCTGACCTACCTGCGCTACCGGGTGGAAATCACAGGCCTCGATCGCCTCCGCGCGATTCGTGGCCCGGCGCTGGTTTTGCCCAACCACCCCGGCTATGTCGACCCCGTCCTGGTTATGACGCAACTCGGTGGTGAGATGGCGCTGCGTCCACTCGTGGTCAGCTTCATGTACCGTGCGCCCTATCTCTTTCCCTTGATGAAATTCATCAACGCGCTGGAGGTTCCTGATCTGGTTTCCCACAGCCAGAGCGCGCGCGACCAGGTTGAACCGATGATTAACACTGTGGTCGAAGGCCTCGATCACGGCGGTAAATTCGTCATCTATCCAGCCGGCAAAATCGAACGGACGGGTATTGAGCAAATCGGCTCTACGCGCGCCGTTCCCGAAATTCTTGCGCGGAGACCAGAGACCACGGTGGTGCTGGTGCGCACGGTTGGTGTCTGGGGCAGCATGACCACCTACGCCCCCACCGGAAAGGAGCCCAACCTAGCCGCGAATTTCCTCCGCACGCTCCGCATTCTCGCCGCCAACCTGATCTTCTTCACACCACGGCGGAAGATCAAAATGACAGTCGAAATCATCGATCCAAAATCACTGCCGGGACTCACCCGGGAGACGCTCAATCCCTGGCTCGAAGCCTGGTATAACCGTGTGCTGACTACGACGCCGACATTCGTCCCCTATCACTTCTGGTTCGGGCCACGCACCTTCGAATTTCCACGCATCAAACTGGGACGCGATCTTCGGCTCGACAAAATCACGGATGATACACGCCGGGCTGTGGGGGAAATCATCGAGGAAAAACTCAAGCGTCCCCTTACCGGCGAGGAGAAGAAGCCTGAAACACTGCTCGAGAAACTCGGTCTCGACAGTCTGGATCGCATGGATATCGCCCAGGCCATCGAGGGCCGCTTTGGTTTCCGCAGCGAGCAGGTTGCCACGAGTATCGGCGAGCTCTGGGCGCTCGCGCAAGGTCTGGTCGATCCCGCCGCAGACGAGCCGATCCAGGTTTCCGAAAAATGGTTTGCCTCCCGCGCCGATGCGACCAGACCTTACTCGATCCTCGCACCCACCATTCTGGAAGCCTTCGTCCGCCAGGCCCTCGCCCATCCCGGTGAAGCTGCGGCGGCAGATGACTCCTCCGGCGTCGTCACCTACGAGAGGCTGCTGATCGGCGCGCGGCTCATGTCAAAACGCTTCGCGCCCCTTCCCGGCGAGGCAGTCGGGCTGATGCTGCCCGCGTCGGTGGCCGCAGATATCGCCCTCATGGCGCTCCTCTGGGCCCGCAAATTTCCCGTCCTGCTCAACTTCACCACGGGCCCGGCGAATCTCGATCACGCCGCGCAGGTCATGCAGATCAAGCGTGTCATCACCTCTCGCAAATTCATCGACCGCATTGGCGTGAAGATTGAGGGCGTCGAGTACGTTTTTCTGGAGGATATCCGCAAGGAAATCGGCAAAGGGGAAATGGCCCTGACGTGGCTCAGCCTGAAATGGATGGCCGGAAGTTGGCTGACCAGTCTTCCCAAAATCGAGCCCTCCGATACCGCCGTTGTCCTCTTCACTTCCGGCTCCGAGAAAGCACCCAAGGCCGTGCCGCTCACCCATCGGAATCTTGCCACCGTCATCACCGCCGGAGCCTCCGCGCTTGGCTTTCGCCGTGATGACATTCTTCTCGGCTTCCTCCCCCCCTTCCACAGCTTCGGGCTGGTGGGCAATATCGTGCTCCCCCTTGCGGGAGGTCTCCGCGTCATCCACCATCCCGATCCCACCGACGCCGCCGGACTGGTTCGCCGCATCACTGCTTACAAACCAACCCTCCTTCTCACCACGCCCACTTTTTTCAACTACATCCTCAATGCCGCCAAGCCGGGCGATCTCGATTCGCTCCGCATCGTCATCACCGGCGCGGAGAAATGTCCCGAGTCGCTCTTCACCCGCGCCAGGCAAATGGCACCGAACGCGATGGTCTCCGAGGGCTACGGCATCACCGAATGCTCGCCGGTTGTCTCCGTCAGCCGGCCCGGCAACCTGCATCCCGGCACCATCGGCCAGCCGCTCGACGGCGTGGAGATCCTCGTCGTCGATCCCGACTCCATGCAGCCGCTTGCGGTCGATCAGCGCGGACTGCTCCTGATCAGTGGTGCCACGATTTTTCCCGGTTACCTCCACTACGACGGGCCTAGTCCCTTTCATGAGCATGCCGGCAAAAGGTGGTACATCACCGGTGACCTCGCCAGTGTGGATACCGACGGCTTCATTCATTTTGCCGGAAGGCTCAAACGCTTTCTGAAAGCGGGGGGCGAGATGATTTCCCTGCCCGCCCTGGAGGAGCCCCTCACCGCCGCCTATCCTCCCGGTGAAACCGGCCCACAAGTCGCCGTCGAGGGTATCGAGACCCCGGAAGGACGCCGGATTGTCCTCTTTACCACCGTGTTCGATCTCACCACGGCCTCTGCCAATGCGCTGCTCACCCAGGCTGGCTTTCGCGGTATCATGCGCCTGGATGAAGTTCGTCGCATGGAAAAGCTGCCCCTGCTTGGAACGGGCAAAATCGATTACAAGGTTCTCCGCGCCCAGATTACGCCCTGACGGATACCATCCCGATTTGTGCGCTTGCCGAGCGGGAAAATCGAGCTTAGAACAAGAGAGTCATGTCCACGCCTTCCACCGTCAAAAGCTCGACCGCCGGCCAACCTGCTTCTTTCATCGACCGGATCAAGCCTCACTTGACTGTCTATCATCTCACGGTGGCGTCCGTCTTGGGCCTCGCGACGGTGGGCTTTACCGTCTTGATCGCGGTCTTGATCATCATCGCCCAGAATTTCAACGTCCTCGGCTGGACGGAATAGCCGGTCCACGCTCCGGCAGGATACCCTGTTCCCATCGGGCAACCCTGTGGTATGCTGGAAAGCATGCACGGAATTGCTCCACGGGTAGTGGCAGAGATTGCTATTCCAGATTTGCAGCAGTGCCTGATGTTCGCGGCACCTTTCCTTGCCGTGGCCGCCGTTTGGTGGCTGGTGCGACACATGGACCAAATCATGAATCGTCTCTTTCCAAACTTGGAATGGGAGCGGCAACTCGGTTGGCTCAACATCAAGGCGGAACGTCGCGCGGAGGCGGTCCTGCGCTGGATCGGCTATTTCATTTACGCGATGCTGGCCATCTCGCTACTCGGTGTGATCTGGGCCGTGCATGGCCTCGCCATGATCAAGGACTGGAGCGATCCCGCCGCGCTCGACCTGGTGGGACATCGTCTGCCCATTCTGCTCATGAGTGCTGGTTACTGGTTCGTCTACCTCGGCTGCGCGCTCATTCCCAAAATCCGAAACCAGCATGAGGAAGAAGAACTCGCCAAGTTCCGTGCCGAGCAGGCGGAACTGGAAGAGGATTTGCAGCAGACCAAAACCGCGCGAGGCAAACCAACCCTCACTAAGCCCAGGTTTGAGATGCCGGATCGGATGAAAGGCTCAAGGCTACCAAGACGTTTTGAATAGAGACGAATGAGAAAGCTCTTCTATTACTACAAGCCTACGTTGGCCCCCCTTCGCAGTGTGATGGAACTTTCCGACGAGAAGGTTGTTGATTTCATGCGATCCAGTCTTCCAGAAGACACGATTTTTCACACGAATCCCCAGCGCTGTATCCGACAACGCAGGGAGACAGAGGAGTGGCTCTATGAAACATTTCGTACCCAAGGAGGAACGCCATCGATCAGGCATCCGGTCTACATGACATTAGGACCTGCAAGTTATATTGAGGAAATGGGAATCTATTCGGCTCGTCTGGAATTTCCCCTGAGCTCCTTCCCAAAATCAACCGTGAGTTTTACCTACCCTGATAGCTACGTTTCACGGCTTCTCGCGAAAACATCCGATGGTCTCTTTAATCCCAAGTATCACGGGAAGGTGTTTACCCTATCGGATCTCGACCATCTCTTGGAGGATGGACAGGTGCATAACGAGGCCTGGCGCGAAAAAGGGCGCGAGAAAGATTTCTTTATCGAGGCCCAAATTTGGGACACTACACCGCTTAAAACATCGGCACGGCCCGCTTGACCAACTGAAGCGGGAAACCCCAGGGATCGCGCAGCATCGCCAGCTCGTCACCCGCGTGCGTCGTGCTGATATCCTCGACCAACGTCGCACCAGCCGCCACTAGTCGGTCGGCGTTTTCTCGAATATCCGCGACCACAAACGCGAGGTGCAAAAGGAGCGGGGACTGGGCCGTATAATCGGGGATCGACGCCGCCGGATTATTATAAATCTCGATGACGACCCTGCCGGAATCATCCGCAAGAAAATGGGCGAGTGCCGGGCCTTTGCCCTGCCGGACGATTTTCAGGCCCAGGTGTTCCGCGTACCATTTAGCTAGCGCAACCGGCTCCTTCACCTGCCACGCGATGTGTTCGATTTGCATGAGGTTAAGCGCTCAACATCCGGCCATCCACAGCGAGTGCCGCTTCCTTGACCGCTTCCGACATCGTCGGGTGCGCGTGAATGGTGCGGGCGAGGTCTTCCGAGCTGCCGCTGAATTCCATGAGCAAGACCGTTTCCGCGATGAGCTCAGATGCGTTGCCCGCGACGATATGGGCACCGAGTACCCGGTCGGTCTTGGCATCCGCTATGATCTTGGCGAAGCCTTCCGTCGTATCGTTGGCAATGGCGCGACCGTTGGCGGTGAAAGCAAATTTACCGACGCGGACGTCGAGCTTCTGTTCCTTGGCCTGCTCTTCGGTGATGCCGACGCTGGCCGCTTCCGGCGCGGTGTAGATGACGCCGGGAACCAGGTTATAATTCACATGGCCTGGCTTGCCCGCGATCAATTCCGCAGCAGCAACGCCATCCTCATGGGCTTTGTGGGCGAGCATCGGACCATCCGTCACGTCGCCGATGGCGTAGATATTCGGGACGTTGGTTTGCAAATGGCCATTGACCGCGATGCGACCCTTCTCGGTTAGCTTAACCCCGGCCTTGTCGAGATCGACGCCCGCCGTAAACGGTTTCCGGCCCACGGCGACGAGAACGATATCGGCCTTGTAGGAGACTTTGCCGGTGGCGTTTTCACCCGAGAGCTCAACGCCCGAGTCGGTGACCTTGGCGGCCTGAACCTTGGTGTTGAGTTCAAATTTGATCCCGAGTTTTTCCAGGTTGCGCTGGAGAATCTTGGAGGTCTCCGCGTCGAAACCAACGGCGGCGATGCGAGGTAAAAATTCGATGACGGTCACTTCCGCGCCGAGCCGAGCCCAGACCGAACCGAGTTCCAGTCCAATCGCACCCGCTCCAATGATGAGCAACGACTTCGGCACCTTGTCGAGCGCGATACCCTGGTCGCTACTGATGATCCTCTTGCCGTCAAATTTAAGAAAAGGGAGTTCTACCGGCACGCTGCCCGTGGCAAGGATGATGTTCTGCGCGGTGATTTTCTTTTTCGCGCCATCGTCACCGACGACTTCAATCGTGTTCGCGTCGACCAGCTTCCCGAGGCCTTTCACCACCTCGATCTTGTTCTTCTTCATCAGGTAGCTGACGCCGGAAGTCAGCTTGTTCACCACCTCGCACTTGCGCTTCATCATGGCGCCGAGATCGAGCTTGATGTCATTGGCGATGATGCCGTGAGCGGCAAAGCGTTCGCGGGCGAAATGGAGATGTTCGCTCGAGGCCAGGAGCGCCTTGCTCGGGATACAGCCCACATTGAGGCAGGTGCCGCCCAGGGTCTTGTCTTTTTCCACGATGGCGGTTTTGAGGCCGAGTTGAGAGGCGCGAATGGCGGCGACATAGCCGCCGGGGCCGCTGCCGATAACGACGAGCTGGTAATCAAAGTCAGGCATGGAAAGAGGCTAGCGTAGACGGCGATATTACGCCATCCCGGAAATAGTCTCCCATTCGTCATCCTGAGCCTGTCGAAGGATCAGCTTCCATTAACATCCAGAGTTATCTGAGAATCTCCCCAGTCACCGGTGGCTGATCCTTCGACAAGCTCAGGATGACAGACTTGAAAAGAGAGATTAAAAGTAGAGCTCATCTCCTATGAGTAACCCCTCACCCAAACTCACCTCCAGCGCGGCAGTACTCTTGGTCAAAGACGTCGTAGCCGCCGCCAATCATTATCGGGATAAAATGGGGTTTCACTATGAGCGGTTCTGGGGTGAACCTCCTAATTTTGTGGTTCTGCAAAGGAATGGACTATCTCTGATGCTAAAACAGGCCAACGATCCCAAGCATGTCGTTCCCCACTGGACAGTCTCTGACAAACTCTGGAACGTCTATTTCTGGGTCGAGGACGTGGAAGGTCTCTACCAGGAATTCGTCGCACGCGGCGCAACGATTGACTATGGCCTCTGCGATCAGCCCTATGGTTGCCGGGAATTCGGCACACAGGATATCGACGGGCATGATCTTGGCTTTGGGCAGTTCATCCCGAAAAGTGAGTGATGCCTCTGAAAATTCCCCGTCAGCAGTCTAAACCGCGCACTTGGGAGGCTCGTCATCATTTTGCCATTGCTCCTGCCTGAAGTCTCGCTAATGTGAGCGACTACTCGTCGCCACTATGGATGCCTATCTGCCTGAAAGACTTGCGTTAACCGGAGCCACCGGAGCCCTCGGTTTTGCCTTTTTGCAGCGCAACTTCCTGCGTGATCCGAAGCTGAAAGCCACTCTTTTGGTTCGCCAAGCCTCCGCTTCATTTCAGGCGAAGGAATTCCAGGCCTGGCTGAGTCAAAATGCGGATCGCGTGACCTTGGTGGAAGGCGATATCCGCAAGTTGGAAAAAGCCCAGATCGAAGCCTTGCTGCCTTGCGATGGCGGTATCTGGCATTTTGCGGCGCTCACCTCCCTGACGGCCGAATGCGAAGATGTCGCCCGGGAAATTCACGAGGTGAATGTCGAAGGCACACGTCAATTGGCAGATGCCTGGCTGCACGGCAATCCGGCGGGACCTTTTTATCATGTCAGCACGGCTTATGTGGTGGGACATCGCCATGGCACGGCCCACGAATCCGAGAGCAAGATGGACCAGAAGTTTCGCAATCCGTACGAAGCCTCCAAGCTCGAGGCTGAAACGATTGTCCTGCGCGCCTTCGCCTCCGGGGTAAACGGGGCCATTTTCCGCCCTAGCGTAGTCGTGGATGACAGCGGTGGAACGGGCGGTATCAAGATGGTCGATGCCTGTGCCTATGCCGTCGCACTGGCGGTCAAGCGGGGTGAGCCTTTTGTCTTCCGTCTCCCAATCACGGCCAACCTGAACATGATTCACAGCGACTGGGTGATTGCCGCGATGACCGACCTGGCCCGCATGCCTTCCGGTTCCGGTCGCACCTATCACCTGGCTGCGCCGCACGATACCAATTTCAAGGATATTGCGGCGATCCTGGAAGGTTACGCCCCAGGACTGAAAGTCAGCTTCGAACCCGATTTGCAACGCTCCGATCTCCCCTCTGCCTCTAAAATTTTCGACAAGGCGGTTACCGAGATTCGCCAGTACTTGGTCGCCGATGTCCATTTTGACCTGACCAATACCGATCGCGATTTATCGCCCTCCGTGAAGGAAGCTCCGCTCGACCTGACGGCGTTCGTCGAAAACCGCTTGAAGACTGAGATGGGGCGAGTCGCCCATCGCAAGTAAGACAATCAAGCTGTCACACAGGCTTCAAGCGGAGCCGTGTTCTGACGAGGGTATATCCTTCAATTACGGATTGAGTCAATCCAGCGATGGTAGCTCACCGCCCGCCTTGCTCCCTCTCAAGATGACGCATGTTCCATGGCACGGAGTGCTTCGGCTATGAGCGTGTCACGAAGGCCTAAGACCTTCGTGTCGCGGGATCGCCTTAGCTCACCAAGCTCGTACCAGCAATGCTTTCGAGCACGCGGACGGGGGACTTGGAGGCGTCGAATAGGGCGTTGACGGGGACGATGAAGGTCTGTTCCAAGGCGTAACGACCGGAGAGGACGGCATGGGGCACGACGTCGGTGAAGGTGATCCAGGTGGAGAGGGGCGGGAAATCGGTCCGGAACTTTTCCGCATCGGTCTGGAACGAGGTGTTCTCCTTGAGGTAATCATGGAAGCCGAGCATGAAGAGATCGTACGCGGAATGGTTGGGCGACTTGATTCCGACTGCGCTTTTGAGGGCGTTGAGTCCCTTGCGGACACCGCGAAGCGGGGAGGCCTCGCGCGCCACGATCTTGGGCAGACCGGCGTCGGCGGCGTATTGTTTGGCCAGGGTGGGGAAACGGGCGGTGGTCGACCAGACGCGGGGCTGGGCCGGGTTCACGTTGGTGAAGCAGCGCAGGATCAAGCCGCCATGGGTGGGGCGGCTGGGGAAGGCATCGGTATGGACGAGGTCGTTGCGTTTGTGGAGGGGAAGATCGCGGTTCTCTTCCTCATAGGGGCGGTAGCTGGCGTAATCGAGGGTCCACTTGGCCGCGTAGGCGGGAAGGAGCGCGCTCATCATCTTCACGACCCCGGCGGAGTACTCACGCATGATCCGGTGCATGGTCTCGACTTTTTCCGGCTGGGAGGAACCGAAGCCGCGGAGGATGTCCTGCTTGGGGCGATAGGAGATGTTCTTGTGGATCGCGGAATCGTCCTGATCGAGCGAATAGAGAAACTTCAGGTCCTCGGGGGAAAAGGCGTGTGGAAGGGAGGGCAGGAAGAGAATGTTGCCATCTTCCAGACGCTCGGCATAGGCGCGGCTCGCGGCGCTGGCCTGGGATGGATCCGCCCAGCCCGATTCCCGTGTGAAACCTTCGATTTCTGTCAGATATTTGCCGGTCATATGAAGGGATCAACCTACCCAGCCCCGGTCTTTTCTGCAATCATGATTCGATGGCCGCCCCTCTCGCCACCCAAGGCATCATCATCGCGCGGATGTCTTTCGGTAACACGAGCCTGATCGTGCGCTGTCTCTGTCCCCAGGCGGGGCGGCTGACGTTGATGGCCAAGGGGGCGACCCGGCCGAAGAGTCCCTTCACCGGGTTGATTGATCTGTTTTACCTGGCCGACCTGCAATACCAGCCTTCCCGCTCCGGCGACATGCATACGTTGCGCGAAGTGCGGTTGATTGAAGCCCACCTGGGCTTGCGTCGCTCCTATGCCAATCTGCTGGCCGCACAATACTTTGCGGCGCTAATCGAGACGGTGACAGAGACGGGGACTCCGGTTCCGGGGGAATATGAACTTTTCGTCAAAGCCCTGGGCTATCTCTCGCAGGTCGAGGTGACCTGGCGGGCGGTGGAGCGGTTTGAGTTGAGGATTCTGGAATTGGCGGGCATTGCCCAGGCGGGGCATGATTTACCCCGGGCTTTTCATGCGCTGCACCATAAGGTGCCGAGTCTGCGCGAGGATTTGTTCAAGCAGCTAGCTCTGGGGAAGGACTCGCCGGACAAGAAATAGAGGTGACATTTCTATTACAGCTCCTAAGTTTAGGGCTGTGAAGTTTCTACCACTTCTATTGAATTTGGGGTTGCTGATCCTGGCTCAAATGAGCCCGGCTCACGCCCAATTGACGATTGTGGCGGCGAACACGTCGAATACCGGTCAGGATGGGAATGGCAATATGCTGGCGGCCGGGGCGGCGGATCCGCTCTGGCAATTTGTGGGTTACGATAACTCCTACGGGTTCAGCAACATCACGTACGGCCCGGCGAGCACGACCTCGAACGCTGTTCCCAGTACCATACCAGAGAGCTCGTATGTGGTGATGAATCCACCCAGCGCCTGGGCAACCTATCCGGGCCAGGCGAAATTTATTAGCGCCACGCCGAACCAGGCTATCGGGGGGCAACCGGGTACCTTCATTTACCGGTTTACGTTCACCTCTCCGGTAAGCGGCCTGGTTGTCTTCAGTGGGAATGCCTCAGCGGATAATGGCTTGAGAATTGTTTATAACGGAACCACGGAGGCGAGCTTTGGCGGGCAATTGGTGCTTTCGACGACCCCGGGCTGGAAAGCAGGTTTATCGACCAGTGGCGGATCCAACGCGGCGATTCCTGCGGGTGGAAGCGTTTACGGACAAAATGCGGTACCCTTTAATTATGTCGCGCCGGTTAATCTCGGAACGAATACGATCGATTTTTATGTGAGTAATTTTGATGACGCAGCCTATTCCGGGGACGAGGAAGGACTGATCGTGACTGATTTTGCCGTGGTGGTGCCGGAGCCGCGTCAGTATGCGGTCTTTTTTCTCGCAGCGATGATGGCCCTTCTGCTGTTACGTTGGATGCGACGTTATGGCTTGGGGCCGGCGCATGTTTTTGCCCAGGGCTTATAGCCATGGCTTGTCGGGTTGAGATCGGCCATGCAATGGCCTCCCCATGGGCGTTCCCAAGTGCAACTTGGGAACGAGGGAGCGAGAGAACGAGAGAGAAATGTCCTGCAACTTAGGGCATTTCAAATCCGGGGGAAGTCTCGTGGCCCTGATGAATGCCTTGCTGCGCGTCGGCGACCTGTCGGGCAATCTCTTCTTCGTATTCCTCACGCAGCTCATCGGCGGTGATGTAGCGTTTGTAGGTGCGCCCCTTTACGGCACCGACGGAGACGATTCCCTTCATGCTGCTGGTGAGAAAGATTTCCTCCGCCTCCAATAGATCGCTGGCGGGGAAATGGCCGGAACGAACATTATGGCGACGCGAAATAAAGGCGCGGACGACGCCGCGTCGACAGCCCGATTCATGCGCGGGCGTGAAAAGCTGGCCCTTGAGTCGCCAGAAAAGATTCGCGCGCGCAGCGCTGGCCATGAGGCCGTATTCATTGAGGAGAATGGTCTCGCCGGTCGATTTCATTTTCCAGGCCTGGGCGTGGGACAGATAACTCAGTGTCTTGAAACGGGCGTCCCAGTTGCAGGAGCCGACGCGCACGGCGGAAACGGAGAGCTCGAGCGGTTCGGTGGGCGTCCATTCCTCCTCCGTGAAGAGGGTGCGGGTGCCCTCGGGCGTCACAATCCAGCGCCAGCGGCCATTGAGCTTGGGGAGTTGGGCGCGGGCCTGGTCGAAATCGAAATCGGTGGAGAACCCCAAGGCGGACATGGCGCGGCCGAGTTCCCGCAAATGGGCGGCCATGAACAGAGGCACGCCCTGCACCACGCGCAGGGTTTCAAAGACACCATTCCATGGGGCGAATTCGCCACCGGCTTTTGTCATGGGGCAAGATTGCCTCTTGCCCCCGCGCGTCATCAATCTAAACTTTAGGAAAGTCCACTTTCCCATGCCTTACATTGATACCTTGTTAAAACTAGATGAGATCGCCGTCGGGGAGAGCCGTTGCGTGAAGCTGGGGGACGCGCAGGTCGGCCTCTTCCATCGCGAGGAAGGGCTCTTTGCCATCGATAACCTGTGTCCACATCGCGGTGCGCCGCTGCATGACGGCTTTGTCAGCGATGGCCAGGTCACCTGCCCGTGGCATCAATGGCAATTTCAACTCGATGACGGCATCTGCCGCAACATTCCCAAGGTGCGGGTCGCGACCTACGCGGTAGAAGTGCGGGACGGCTCGATCTGGATCGATCTCGAACAAGAAGGAGCAAAACAATCATGAAATCCGCCTACGAACTCGCCATGGAACGGCTCGAAAAAAAGGAGCCGACCAAAGTTTTAACCAACGCGCAGAAGGCCAGGATCGCGGAAATCAATTCGCTTTATGGCTCGAAGATCGCCGAGAAGGAGACCTTTCTCCAGGGCGAGATGGCCAAGGAAAAAGCGAAGGGCGACCTGGCCGCCGTGGCGCAAATCCAGGACCAGTTGACCAGGGAATTGCGGCGCATCCACACGGAGTGGGAGGAGAAGAAAGCGGCGGTGCACGGCGAAACGGCGTACGAGAACGAGATCAAGAAGCTTGAAAAATAGCCGTGGCGATGACTGAGCAACAGCAGGCCACCTTGGCGCGCTTGGCGCAAACGCTGGACGAGTACCTTGCCGCCGTGCCGCGTCAGCAGGAGCCGAATCCGCCGGATCTGATGGAGATTTTTGCACGGCTGGATGCGCTGGAGCTTGAGGTGGATACGAGTTATCCCGCGCAGCTTCGGCATTACCTGCACCAGAAGAGTTATCGCAAGGCTCACCTCTTTTTGCAGGATCGGGATGGGGAGAATTTGCGGGGGAATTGCGGGAGGTAGGGATTTTTTTAGACGGAATTCACGGAATGTTTTGGTCCTTGTTTTCTCGTTCACAAATTCCATTTCGTACGGACACTAGAAGCTCCGTCATCCTGAGCTTGTCGAAGGATCAGCCCCGGTGATTTTGAGGTTATTCGACAGTGCCGAACGTCAATGGAAGCTGGTCCTTCGACAGGCTCAAGATGGCGGAATGCTAAAGTGGGAGGCCGGGAATCGGCCATGAAATGGCCTCAGCAAGGGCGTTCCCAAGTACAACTTGGGAACGAGGAGAACGGAATGTTTTGATCATCGTTTTTCTTGTTCACAAATTCCATTTCGTAGTGACACCAGAAACTCCGTCATCCTGAGCTTGTCGAAGGACCAGCCCCCGGTGATTTTGATGTTATTCGACAGTGCCGTACGTCAATGGAAGCTGATCCTTCGACAGGCTCAGGATGACGGAATGCTTAAATGGCAGGCCGGGAATCGGCCATGAAATGGCCTCAGCAAGGGCGTTCCCAAGTGCAACTTGGGAACGAGGAACAAGGGGGGGAACCTAGAATGTCTCGACGGGGGAGCGTTTGCCGTCGTCGATGGAGCGGGCGGCGGCGGCTTCCTCACCGAGGGTGTCGATGCGGAGCTGGTAGATTTTTTTGTCGAGTGCCGCGTGGGCCTCGAGGGAGAAGGCGTGGGGCGGGTCGAGTTTTTCGTGGAAGGGTGCCAGCCGTTTTTCGGCCTCGGCGGCGCGAGCGGGGGAAATGGTTTCGAGAGCCTTGGCGGCTTCGGGGATCAACTCCGGACGATGGCAGAGGAGGACGAGATCGTTCCCGGCTTCGACAGCGCGCGTGACGGATTCGGCCAGGCCGTAGTGGCCAACGATGGCGCCCATGTCGAGGTCATCGCTGATGACCACGCCCGGGTAGCCCCACTCCTCGCGTAGGAGATGGTGGATGATCTTGCGCGAGAGCGAGGAGGGGTAGCCGCTGTCATCGAGCGCCGGATAATTGGCGTGGCCGATCATCATCGAATCGAGTTCAGGGGCGAGCGCCTTGAAGGCCTTCCACTCCGTTTCCTCCAACTCCTGGCGGCTGCGCGCGACGACGGGCAATTCGTGATGAGGGTCGACGGCGGCGTAGGAATAGCCGGGAAAATGTTTGCCGCAACTGAGGATGCCCTGCTCACGCATGGTGCGGGTGAATGCGCCCGCGTGGGTGATCACCTCTTCCGGGGTCAGTCCCCAGGTGCGGTTCTTAAGCGAATTCTCGAGATCGCCGTTGACCGAGACATCAACGACCGGCGCGAGGTTCAGGTTGAAGCCGAAGAGACGGAGAATCTCGCCGGTGAGCGCGCCGTGGCGTTCGATCAGGCGGAGGTCGCCTTTTTCGCGGAGTTGCCTGGCGCTGGGCGGTTCGGCCCCGCATTCCTTAAGCCGGGAGACGCGACCGCCTTCCTGGTCGATGGTCACGATGGGGACGTGCCTCACCTCGGAGCGAAGATCGTCCATGAGCTGGCGAAGTTGCGCCGGGGTCTTGATGTTGCGTCCGAAAAGGATGAAACCGGCGGGCTGGACGTCGCGGATGATGGCCGCCGTTTTGGTGTCGAGTTCCGTGCCGGGCACACCCATGAGAATATAGTTGCCGCCATTCATGTCTTGAGGCGCAGGGTATCAGTGGATGAACGACGTCGCAAGACAAGGGGTGAAGTGGCGGCGCACCTTATGCCACCGTCGGCTTCTCAATGCAGGCATAGGCGGAGTGATTGTGGATGCTCTCCATGTTCTCCGCTTCGACTTTGTACCAGGTGATATCGGGATGACGGTTGCAGCGCAGGGCGACATTGCGGACAAGGTCCTCCACAAATACGGGATTATCGTAGGCGCGCTCCGTGACGGCCTTTTCATCAGGGCGCTTGAGGAGCGAATAAATCTCACTGCTGGCCGATTCCTCGATCAAGGCAATCATATCTTCAATCCAGATCGCCTTCACCGAGCGCAACGCCAGGGTAACGTAACCACGCTGATTGTGCGCGCCGTAGGCACTGATCGCCTTGGAGCAGGGGCAGAGGGTCGTTACCGGGACTGTCACGGTCACGGTAAAGGTCACGTCCTTGCCATGCGCGGCGGCATCAAATTTGATCTGATAATCGACGAGTCCCTTTGCCTTGGTCACCGGCGCTTCTTTCTCCATGAAGTAGGGAAACTCCATGATGATGTGGGCGACCTGAGCGTGGAGCTTGCGTTGAAGCTCGTGGAGCATGACCGGTAAATTTTCGACGTGCACCAGCCGCCCGTGGGCGTTGAGCACCTCGACGAAACGGCTCATGTGGGTGCCCTTGAAATCCTTCGGCAAATCGACGAGCAGACTCATCCGCGCGACGGTGTCCTGCGTGTCATGATGCTTGTCCCGCACCTCAATCGGGTGGAGCAACCCCTTCACGCCCACCTTGTCGATGCGGAGCTGGCGCGAATCGGGTTGGCTCTGGCAATCGGCGAGGACGGGTGTAGTCACAGTGGGTGCAGTCGCTTGATCCATGGGGAAATCTAGCGCAAAAACGGACGATGACAAACCCCTCTTTGTCGATGGAATTAGTTAAAGCCCCAATTCCTGTTCAACAGGCCGGACAAGGGAATAATCAGGAGAGAAAAAATCTCTAATAACTATAGGCGATTCGTTTGCATTCGATCAGATCGAAGGCACCGTACTTGTCATTGGTTATTCATTCAACTTCAACCCCCTCGGAGAAACGCATGCACGCCCCCGCCCCCCAGAGAACCTTCCCTCCCTTCAGCCTGACCCGCCTCTTGACCACCGTCTTTGAACCGAAAGGCGGCGAGCGCGTAGCAATCCTGATCGACCTCGAAAATCCCGCCGATGTTACCCAGTTCCGTTTTCTGAAGGATCCGAAGCTGACGATTCAACGCCACGCGTATGAAGTTTTTTATCAGGGCCTGCAACAGGGTGGGCTCAAGGAACTGAAGATGACCGGTGGCGATTTTTTCGCCTATCAGATTACCGGCGGCAGCAATCTTGACCTGCCCGATCTCGCCGTCACGCCGGAAGGGAAGGAAGTCAGCCTGGAGAAAGATATCTATCCGAATTACGATCTCATTCTCTGTATCTCCACCTATTCCGCCACGGCTCCCCTCACCGCCTTCGCGAAGCAATATGGTTTCCGCGGCGCGACGTTGCATGGCCTGAACGAGATCATTCTCAGCAGCGGTCTCGCGGTCGATTACAATGAGGTGAGCAAGGTCGCCGAGAAGTTGCGGCTGGGCCTGACCAAGGCCGATTGGTTTGAAGTCGATTTCAAGGTCGATGAGAACGTCCATACGTTGAAACTCATCTGCAACAAGCAGGAAGCCCAGAAAAGCCACGGCCTTTGTCGAGGCACGGAACCCGATGTGGCGAATCTCCCGGCGGGCGAAGTCTACTACGTGCCAGAGGGCGCGGAGGGCCAATTCCCGATGCGTTACGAGAGCGGGACGCTGGCGCTGATGGAAGTCAGCGGCGGTCGCATTCAGAAGGCGACGCTGATCCGCGGTAGCCAAGAGGAAGTCGATGCCCACAACGCCAAGCTGATCAGCGACCCGGTCACGGGCGAGATTGGCGAACTCGGTTTTGGGACGCAGGATCTGCCTGTCTCGGGCCGCGATATCCAGGATGAAAAAGTCTTGGGTACGATGCATGTCGCCACCGGTCGCAGCGATCATCTCGGCGGTCATCTCGTTCCCGGCCTTTTCAAGAACGCGAAAAACGCCACCCACGACGATATTCTTTTCTCCCCCGCCAAGACACCGGAGATTGAGGTTGTCCAGGTCCGCATGCAGCGCGATGGTCGCACCGAAGTGGTGCTGGAGCATTTCCAGCCCGCGCCGTATCTGCTGAATCTGCTGTAGGACGGGCAAGTTCCGTGGTTGCCGCCGCTGTCGCCAGCGGCGGTTGTCTTTCTCAGCTCCGTCATCCTGAGCTTGTCGAAGGATCAGCTTCCAGAGATTATCGCATCACCCAACGGACGTCCGTTCAAAACGCTCTCTGCTTCCATGAGAAAACTCCTTAAAGCCCTCCTTGGCCTCACTCTCATCATGTCCCTCTCCAACCTCAAAGCCGACGACGTCCAGGTCTACGCCGCCGCCAGCCTCACCGACGCACTCAAGGAAATCGCGGCGAATTACGAGAAAACCAGCGGCGACCACATCCTCTTCAACTTCGCCGCATCCAACACGCTCGACATGCAAATCAAAGCCGGCGCACCTTGCGACATCTTTTTCTCTGCCGATGAAGCCAAGATGGACGATCTTGAAAAAGCGGGCTTGGTCACCAAGGGATCGCGAAAGGACCTTCTCTCCAACAGCCTGGTCGTTATCGTCCCC
>CAIPBM010000160.1 GCA_903863295.1 uncultured Verrucomicrobiota bacterium
CCGATCGAAATGCGCGTCGGGGCCCTCATCGATTACCGCATTCGCATCCACGGCCTCCCCATTCCCTGGCGTACGCGGATCACGGCGTGGGAACCGCCCCACCGTTTCATCGATGAGCAAGTCTTCGGCCCCTACCGCCTTTGGGTCCACGAGCACACGTTCCAGTCTCATCCCCAGGGCACCCTCGCCCGCGATCATGTCCGCTACGCGCCTCTTGGTGGCACCCTCCTCAACTGGCTCTTCGTTCGCAAGGACATCGAACGCATTTTCGCCTACCGCGCCGAGGCCCTCACCCGCCAGTTCGGCGTCGCCGCCTAATCCGTAGTTCCCCTCGTTCCCAAGTTGCACTTGGGAACGCCCCTGTCTGCGCAACTTCGTTGCTCAATCCTCATCGTCGCCGGCCCCGCGTCCATGATCCCGGCAAATCCCCCGCTTGGAGGCCGCCACAAATTCGACCAGTTGCGCAATCTCCGGCAAATGAAATTTCCCCCGCAATTCCGCCAGCGCCTGCCCGACATTTAAATCCGACCGGCAGAGCAACTCATACGCCGCCTGGATCGCCCGCCGCGTCTCATGGGAAAATCCCGCCCGCCGCAGCCCGATGCGATTGATCCCGCTCACCTGGTTCGTCGCCACCGCCATGAAGTAGGGCGGCACATCCTTGCCCAGCCGCGTCCCTCCCCGCGTGATCGCATACGCACCAATCCGCACATGCTGGTGCACCACCGTCGCACCGCCCATGAACACGCGATCCCCCACCTGCACATACCCGGCCAGCAACGTGTTGTTCGCCAACACCGCATGATGGCCGATTCGCACATCATGTCCCAAATGCACCCCGCCCATCAAAAAATTGTCGTTGCCCACCACCGTCGCCGTCCCCTCCTTCGACGCCCGATGAATCGTCACATACTCGCGAATCTTGTTCCCTGAGCCGATCTCCACCCAAGTGCGCCCGCCCTTGTAACCATAATCCTGCGGCTCCGCCCCGATCACCGCACCGTAACCGATCTGGTTATGCGGCCCGATCAGCGATCCCCCACAAATCACCGCGTGCGCCCGCACCTCCGTGTAATCGCCAATCACGCACCCCTGCTCAATAATCGCATAAGGTCCCACCTTCACCTCGACACCCAGGTTGGTGGAGGGATCAACAATGGCCGTCGGATGAATCTGCGTACTCATGCCCCTAATGTAGCCACAGCCCATCCCCCTCGCACTCCAATTCCGCGGCCTCAGAGGTAGCCGCCGATGTCACTATCGGCGGATGCCTTCCTGCCTCCGGTAGTCGTCGCACGCCGCGCAACGGGTCGCGTAAGCGACTCCCTTTTCCCTCGTTCCCAAGTTGCACTTGGGAACGCCCCTGTCCCCGCAACTCCGTTGCCCGAGCTAGCTCCACGTGAAGCAATACCTCTAGCAAGGTTGAATGCCTATCCTTCAGAAACCAGCATTCCGTTAATTTGGCAAAAATTCCGTTAATTCCGTCAAAAAACAACTCACAACAACCCCTCATCCTTAAAACTAAAATAATTCTTCTCAATCCCCGCGTGCGGCGCCCCCAAAATCACGTGATCCAGCAACTCAATCTGCATCAACTCCCCCGCCTGCTTCATCCGCCGCGTCACCAGCTTGTCCGCATCAGAAGGCAGCGGATTCCCCGAAGGATGATTGTGCACCAGGATCACCGCATGCGCCTGCCGCGCCAACGCCGGACGCAGCGCCTCCCGCGGATGAAACAGACTCTCATTCAACGTCCCCTTCGTGACCTCCTCCACCGCCAGCACCTTGTGCTTCGTGTTCAGGCAGATCACCCGCAAGCTCTCGTAATCAAGCAGCCGCATCTCCTCGCCCAGCAGCCGCGCCACATCCACCGGCGATTCAATCGCCCGCGCCTCCGCTTCCGTCCGCGCCAATCGCGCCGCCAGGGCAAACGCCGCCTTCAGCTCAATCGCTTTCGCCTCGCCGACGCCCTTCACGCGCATCAACTCCCCAATCGGCGCGCGACTCAACGCCTCCAGCGATCCAAAATGAGCCAGTAAAAATTCCGCCAGCGCGATCACGGGCCGCTCTTTCGTCCCCGTCCGCAAAAGAATCGCGATCAACTCCGCCGTCTTGAGACTTTGCGCCCCTTGATTCATCAGCCTCTCCCGCGGCCGCTCCGCCGGAGGCACTTCGCGCATCGTCGAGGTCATGGTTACATCCAGCGTAAGATGTTTTATTGCGATACGCAATAATCTCAAAGTCGATTCGAATTTGGATTCAAGGAAACCTTTCGAGCCCATCCCATGACGAATGAACGGGTTCACGTTTCCGCGGATCCATCAGACCCACTTCTTCAAGCGTGTAGTTCATGCGGCCAAAGTTGCAAGGCGCACAAGTGATGACGACATTATCCAAGTCATTATTTCCACCTCGGGCATGTGGCAACAGATGGTCGTATTGTAACCACATGGCTTGAAAAGCAGCGTGCTGCTTTTCATTCTTGGATTCCCAGCTTAGCAAGTCCGGATAGAATTCTTTGATTCGATTGCGAATTTCCATTCGTATCACGGGTATTCCACAAAATCTACAGTGATAGCCGTCTCTCTGATGCAACTTGCCCTTCTCTGCCAATGTTGGCATCCGTACCTTGATACGTTGCTCCTTGGAAAAGATCGGCGGAGCCTCTGGAACAATACGGCGTTTTACATAAGGACTATTCTTGCCCCAAAGCGATTCCGTCCATGCTCTGATCACTGGCATATCAGTTCGAAGAATCAGTTCTTTAACCAAATTTGTTCGTCCCGCGAGATGGGCGACTATCGCCTCATCTAAGTAAAAAGCCGCCTCAAAAATTTCAGGGATCGGGGCTCTAAGGCATGGGCGAAAAGCCAGCTCTTCGGTTTCCATTTTGGCTAAAGTTTTAACAGATTTCGTCCACTCACTTATTCCGATGCGCCAACGGATGCCGTTTCGCCCGGCTATCCTTGATCTTCTTCACGCCCGCCTCACTGAATTCGTCCTCCACCGTCACCGGAGCCAGCGTCGGCAGATCAAAATCGCCCTCCTCATCCGCCACGAGGTACGGCTTGATCTTTCCCTGCAACTGCGGCGGCACATGCGCCGTCAGCACAATCTTGTCATCCTGGTAACTCAAATCGAGCACACGTCCCACCCGGTGCAATTCCGCCACCAAGGCCGTCAGGTGATTTGGCAACGCCAGCTTCACCCGCAGCCGCCACGATTTCACCTGGTGCTCAATCTCCTCCAGCAATTGCGGCATCCCTTCGCCCGTCACGGCGGAAATCGCCACGCTGTTCGGATGCTTGTGCAGCGCAAATTCAACCAGCGCCGGATTCGTCACCCGGTCGACCTTGTTGAACACCACCACCATCTGCTTGCCCCAGGCATTGAGCTCTTCCAGCACCGTCTGCACCGCTTCCATCTGCTGCTCGTAAAGCGGATGACTCAAATCGACGACATGCAGCAAAAGATCCGCTTCGGCGACCTCTTCCAGCGTCGCCTTGAACGATTCGATGAGATGGTGCGGCAACTGTTTTAGAAATCCGACCGTGTCCGTCAGCAGCAGCTTCTGCTTGTTCGGCAAAACGAATTGCCGCGTCGTCGGGTCCAGCGTCGCGAAGAGCTGATCCGCCGCGTAAACCTCCGAGTGGGTCATGCGATTCAGCAGCGTCGATTTCCCCGCATTCGTATAACCGACAAACGAGACAATCGGCCAGTGTTGCCGCAATCGGCCCGCGCGCTGCGTGCTCCGTTGCTGCCGCACTTCATCCAGTTCCCGCGAAAGCCGCGCGATCTTGTCCGTCACGCGACGTCTATCCACTTCAAGCTGCGTTTCACCCGGGCCCCGCGTCCCGATGCCGCCGCTCTGCCGCGACAAGTGGGTCCACATGCCGGTCAATCGCGGCAGCAGATACTGCAGTTGCGCCAGTTCGATCTGCAGCTTGCCGTCCTTCGACTTCGCACGCTGCGCAAAAATATCAAGAATGAGCTGCGTCCGGTCGAGAATCTTCCGCTCGAAAACTTTTTCCAGATTGCGGCTCTGCGCGGGACTCAACTCGTCATTGAAAATCACCGTGCCGATGTTCTCCTTCTTGCACACCTCGGCCAGTTCGTTCGCCTTGCCCGGCCCGATGTAATAGGCCGCCGTGGGTGAGGGCCGCCGCTGGATCGCCGTGTCGACGACTTCACCGCCCGCGCTCTTCACCAGTTCGCCCAGTTCCTGCAGCGATTCCGCGTGATCCCATTTGCTTTCCTCGGGTAATTCAAGCCCCACCAAAAGGGCGCGCTCATTGCCGGGCGGCGGAGAAGTCAGGTGGGACGCTTTCAAGGCAGGAGTGGCAGGGCCGCGGAAAGGGGCTGTGTGCCGGAGAGCATGATTTCCTTAACGCTAAGCTCCCTCCGGAACCAAGTCAACTGGCGCTTCGCATACTGACGCGTCGCCACAAGAATGTCACTTTTGACCTCATCCCCGTTGGCCCGGGCTACTTGTTGCCCGGGCGCGCTCCGCGCGCAGGAAGCGATCTCCCCCGCAATCTCCCGGTACCCAATCCCCGCAAACCCGCGCACCGTCTCCAATCCATACCGCGCCACCAACCCCCGCACCTCCTCCACCCACCCCTGGTTAAACATCTCCTCCACCCGCGCCTCAATCCTCTGCGCCAATTCCCCCTTCGAGCGCTGAATCCAGTACGCCGTGAACTCCGGCACCAGCGGCTCCGGCGTTTCCCTTTGCCAATCCAGCAGCGACCGCCCCGTCGTCTCCATCACCTCAATCGCGCGAATCAACCGTCGCGGATTCGAGCCATCCAGCCCCTCCAAAATCACCGGGTCAATTCCCCGCAAACGTTCCCGCAACGCCTCCGTCGTCAACCCATTCAGCTCCGCCCGCAATTCCTCGGGTCCTTGCGGTGCCTCGCAAAGCCCCTGTGTCAACGCCCGGAAATAGAGCCCGGTTCCGCCGACAATAATCACCGGTCGACCCGCCTCCCGCTGCTCTTGCAGGAAAGCCTCCGCATGCTTCAGGTAGTGGGCCACGTCAAAACCCGCGCCAAACTCCACCAGGTCCAGCCCCCCATGCGGCATCTCCGCCCGCTCTGCCGCCGACGGCTTGCTCGTCCCAATATCCGCCCCGCGATAAACCTGCATCGCATCCATGGCCAGGATCGCCGCACCCGTTGCCCGCGCCAGCTCCATCGCTGCCGCGCTCTTCCCCACGCCGGTCGCCCCCACTAAAAAAAGCGGGCCGGAAGTAGCCTTCAAATCAATCGCCATGCCCTGAAAAGATACGGTAATAAACCATGAACACGAGTGGGAACCATTCCCAAATTGTGGAAAATCAGTAAGCTGAACGCCCTGCTTCCTGCTTATGCGACCTTACCTCATCCGCCGCTGGCTGACCGATGTCGTCCTCCCCCTTTTCTTGCGGCCACTGGTCGCCTTCGGTCGCGCCATTGAAAAAGGACTCGGCCCCCGTCCTGCGTTCTGGCTCCTCTCGCCGGTACTCCTCATCGACTTCCTCCGCCGCCTCCCCGATTTCAATTACTTCCAGCGCCTTCGCTCCCAGTTGCCCAGTTCCATTTCCCAGCCGCCCGCGTGGCTCCATTTCTGGGACATGATCCGCACCTGGCAGGAGACCCTGGCGATCTGCCTCCTCTACGATCGTCTCGGCGATCCAGCCTGGACTCAGCGCATCACCGTCGTCGGTATCATGCCAAACCAGTTACCGGAATGGAGCCATCGCCCCGTTGTCCTCGCCAGCCTCCACTCGGGCGGCTTTGGTCTTTTACGCTACTGGCTCCGAGCCCGGAACATTCCCACCGCTCTTTTGCTGGCTTATCTCCCCATCATTGTCGGTCCTCTCGCCGCGCGCATTCGCACCGCGGGGGATATCCGTTACCGTTTGAGCAATATCCCCCACACCATCAGCATCCAGAATGCGCTTCGGGAAGCCATCCGCTTCCTCGTCCCGGGCCGCGCCCTGGTCGTGGCCCTGGATGGTGGAAAAAAGGCCGACCTTCCTGTCCTCTGTCCGGTGGAGGGAGCCGTCTTCCACCTCAAGGACGGCGCCGTCCGTTTGGCCCAGCGCAACCATGCCCTCCTCATTCCCGTCTTTGTTCATCGCCTCGCACCTTTCCGCTTTGAGGTTCACTTCGGCTCGCCCGTCCCGGACGATCTTCTGGCGCAAAAGGAATCCCAGCCCACCATGCAATACCTCGCCACCGCTTTCTGGGATCATCTCCGTCGCGATCCCTACGCCTTCAACTGGACGGTGCTGGAAGGACTGACTCCTGATAAAATCGAGGAACGGACGCCATGGCCTTAAATTCCTCCGCCCCGCAACTCGTCGTTACCGGCCTCGGCAGCATCAGCGCGGCGGGACTCGACATGCCCTCGCTCTGGAAAAGCGCCCTGGCCGGGACAGCCCAAGTCCAGACCAGGATCGTCCCTCATCTTCCCCGTCCCGTCAGCGTCTATGCGGTGGGCGATCTCCCCCCCATCACCGGCTCGGCGCGACGCCTTTTTCGTCCGGCGGATCGCGCCGCCCACCTGGCCTTCGCCGCCGCCCGGGAAGCCTGGCAAGCTGCCGCACTTGATGTCACACCCCTCAATCCCTCCCGCATCGGTCTTGTCATCGGCAGTTCCCGCGGCCCGGTCGAAATCCAATCGACCGTGGATCAGGGCGACCGACCTTCCAGCTCAGCCTACACCAGCTTCTCCTCCATCGCCGGCCTCGTCGCCTCGGCCCTGGGCATTCAAGGTTGCTCCCTGATGACCTCCGCCACCTGTGTGTCCGGGGCCGCCGCCCTGAAGACCGCCATGCAACTGATCCATTCCGGCGAATTGGACACCGTCCTGGTTGGCGCCGTCGACGCCCCCCTGACCGATTCGCTCATTCGCCAGTTCGCGGCTACCGGCGTGCTCGCCACGGAAACGGGCCCTCACGCCCTCCGCCCTTTTGACCAGCATCGCACCGGCACCCTCCTCGGCGAGGGCGCGGCGTTTCTGGTCCTCGAATCCGAAGACGTTGCCCTCCGGCGCGGAGCCTCCATTCGCGGCGTCGTCCAACATGTCGCCCTGGCCTGCGATCCCCATTTCCGCACGGGTGGGGAGCCCTCCGGCGAGAGCCTGCACCAGACCCTCCAGCGCAGTCTTCATTTCTTGAAGCTCCGGCCGGAACAAATCGACCTGGTGCATCTCCACGGCACCGCCTCACAGCTCAACGACGTGATGGAAAGCCGTTGCCTCCAAAAAACCTTTGGCCCGGTGGATCGCCAGCCCCTCGCCTGGGCCACCAAGGGATTAACCGGTCACCCCCTCGGAGCCTCCGCGCTCTTTCAGACCGTCCTCACCCTCGAGGCCATGCGCCATTCGTTCCTTCCCGCCACCGCCAACTGCCTCCAGCTCGACCCCGCCTGCCCCATCCGCCTCAGCCCCGGTTCCGGCACCGAACAAGCCTTCTCCACCGCCCTCTGCCTCACTTCCGGCTTCTGGGGAAACCTCTCCTCCATCCTCCTCAGCCAATATAAATAGCCAGTCAAGGTAGCCGTCGCACTCCGTAAGACGGGTCGCGTAAGCGACTCCTTAAAAATCCGTCATCCTGAGCGAAGCGCAGCGAAGTCGATGGACCTCTAACTATTCATGCCTTCCTGCCCCCTCGTTCCCCGCGAAATTCCATTTCGCGCCAAACCGTCGCACGAAGTGCGACGGCTGGCCCCCCATCATTCTAAGACGACGCAACCGTCGCCGCCACCGGCACCGTCACATACGCCTGCGTCGCATCCTCAATCCCGCCCGCAATCGCATTCAGCAAATCAACCGCCGACTTCGTATCGCCCGTCGCCAGCTTCGGATAGTAGGACGCATACAGCGCCGCAATCGCCGCCACAAACGGCGCATAACTCGCATCCACCTGCGAACCCCCAAACGCCACCAGCGTCGCCTGCAACTGCGCCGGGCTCGGAAACGTCCCGCCCGAAAGCGAGTAGACCCCGTTCGCCGCCGCATACATCTCATTCGCCAATCGCGTCCGCGTCCCGCTCGATTTCACCGCGAAATCCAGCACCGCCCCCGTCGCCACCGCCGCGCCCGTCCGCACCAACGGCAGAGCCGACTCCACCGCCGTTGCCGTCGAGGCACTCGTCGTCGTGGACGTCGTCACCGTCGTGCTGCCCGTTCCGCATCCCGTCATTCCCAACACCAGGCCGATCAATCCGGCCCCCACTAAAAAGAGAGTTTTGTTTTTCATAAAATAATTTCCAATGTTTGTGCCTTCTGTAGCCGTCGCGTAAGCGACTCCTTAAAAATCCGTCATCCTGAGCGGAGCGCAGCGGAGTTGTCTCTTGATCGTTGGGAACGATCAAGATCGAATCGCCGTAGGCGATCCCGTAGGGCTCGGATTCGCGGGAGCGAATCGAGTCAACGACCTCTAACTATTCCTGCCTTCCCTCCGAAAAATCACCCACAACGACCACCCTACAACTTCCCCTAAGACTTTCCCTTCGGATCCTTCGGTAACCCCGTCAATCCATTCGCCGTCACATACGCCTGAACCTCCGCGTAACTATCCGCGCAATAAAGCCCGTTGATCGTTTCCGTAATCCCAATCGAATAGACCAACGTCCGAATCTTCTTCGTCGTCACGTCATAAACCAACCGGTAGTAGCCCGGCGTCCGCGCGGGCGATACCTGCACCGGCACACTTTCCGCCCCGATCCTCAGCGTTGTCGCCGTGGTCGTAATTTGCGCCGCATCAAGCGGATTGCTCAGCCATAAAACAGCGGCCACTGCCGCCATGAGAGAATAAATATTTTTCATAAGAGTTTAATTGGTTGTGATGCTCCATCCCGCGCCCACGAGCAGCGCGATATCGCTCGCGCCGGTACTGTCCGGCACCGCATTTGTCCCGCCCGAGAGGTCGAGCCCGCCATTCTGTCCCGGCACCGCCGTCTCCGCCGCCACGCAGGCGTTGAGCAGCGCGTCTTCACTCGCCTGCGTCAACGCACAGCCCTGGAACGTCACCGCGTTCGCGTTCCACCCGATGATTCCCGTCGAGGTCCCGTCCCCCGGAACAATCGTCGTCAGCGTCGGGTTATTCGCAAAATCGAACATCGTGCCGTAACCAAGCGTGATCGCTCCACTGCTCAAATCCAGGGACGGAATCTGGTTCCCTGAGAAATTGAGATACGCATTCGTCGCCGGAACCGTCAAACTCGCCGCCGACGTGATCCCACATCCGCTCGCATTGATGGTGATGAGGCTCCCCGTGTAGGTCGTGATCGCGTGGAAAAGCGAATCCGCATTGCCATTGAGAATCGGCAGCCCGGAAACCGTCACCGACGGATTGTAATACCCGTAATTCAGGTCGGTCAGGCCGCTAAAATCAACCGAGGCCGCATTGGTCGCATCGACAAGATCGTTCGACCCCGAAATCACCACCCGCAATCCCTGGCAATTGACCTCATGCCCCGTCACGCTCAACGCCGGAAGCTGCGCGATCCGCAAATCTGCATCGCTCGTCTGCGGCGTCGCCATCACCGGCACCATCAGCATCATCAAAAGGAAAATCACTTTGCTCATTTGATACTCCATCCGTAACCCGGGCTGATATAAACCACGCTCAGTTTGTTTCCCGGTAACGACGCCGTGTAGTTCGACGTCCCGTTATTAATGTTCAATCCATTGCACGTCACCGTCACCGGGTTGGTGTTCCACGACAACTTGGCATCCGCGAGGTCAATCGTATCCATCGCCGTCGCCGATGCGGGCAACGTCACCGTCACCGCACCGCCGCTCGTGTCGACCTGATACTTGTGCCCCGCCACCGCCGTGAACGCCGCGCTCTTCAACTCCCACGCCGTCGCGCCACCACCACTCGCATTCACCGTCTGGTTCGGCCACGCCCCCGTGATGGTCACGTTTGTTCCGGCCACCAATCCCGGCGCATTCGTCCCCGTCCCGCCATGACTGGTCGCCAGGACAAAACTCGCCGGGGGCGTGAATCCGTTCGTCGCGACGACCGTATTGGCGTAGACATTCGTCGCCTGCACCGTCGCCGCATTCGTCAAACTAAAGCCATTAGCATTGATGTCCGACTTCTGCACGTCGCCGGTCGGGGTCAACCCCGCACCGCAAAGCAGCAGCATTGAACTCAATGCCAGGCTCAAAATCCCGGCGACCGTCGCGCCGGGCCATTTCGTTCTCTGCATAAATAATTTCATAACTTCCCATCAGTCCTATCCGCCCTAATTGACCTATCCCTCACGTCCACTCCTCCGCCACGGTCAACGTCCCGGAAAAACTCCGCGTCTCCGCCGGGTCCGATCCACTCGCCGGGGCCAGCGCCGTGCAATAAACCGGCACCGACGTCCCAAAGAACGACATCGTCCCGATCTCCGTCGTGCTCACGCCATCCGGCAACGTCGTACAGTCATAGGCAATCTCCAGTTCACCGCCCGAATCGAGATCAACCGTGTTCGACACCGAGCACGAGATGCTCATCGCCGGCCACCAGAGCCCGTCGTACTCAATCACCGGATCGGGCGCAAAAAACTCCGGGTAAAACAAATTCACCTGCAGGTTGAATAGCGCACCCGGATTCGTCCCGGCGCCATCCGGACCGCTCGCCGTGATCGTCCCTGAGCCCGGCACCACTTGCCGCATCCCGCGACCCGTCACCAGGTCGCCCGGCCCCACCGGCGTGAATCCATCCAGGCTGCCGTAATTGTTCGTCCCCACCACTGCGTTACGCGGCGGTAAAAATCCATCCACGCTCAGCGCCTGCGCCACTTCCCCCAGCACCCCATGGCCCAAAGCCGTCAGTCGATAATTCTTCGCCCGCCAATAAATCTGCAACGCCCGGTCCAAGCTGAACCCCGCCGGATAAACCGTTTGCGCCCCCACACTCGCGGCAAACGAAGCATCCTTCCTCGGCACCAAAAACGGAAAAAACGTCCCCGCAACAAAACTCATTCTCAAGTCACGTCCCCCCTATAGCGGCGCTCTATGAGCGTCGCCTCGGTGATCTTCGACTCATACCTCATCTCCCCAATCCTTCCCTTCATGTCTTTCATGATTTCATGTCTTCCTGTTAAAAAATCCTTCGGACCTCATTCCATCCCCTCAAACCAAAGGCCCATGATGCGGAAACGGAAACACCGCCGGTAATCCGTTAAACACCACGTTCTGCAACAACACATTCGCCGAGACACACTGGATGATCTTCGCGCTCACCGGCGCATCGCTCGGCCCTCCCGTGATCACCGTCCCATCCAGCGCCGACGTCGCCGCCGCCAGATAACCGATCAGCAAATAGGTCGTCGTCAATACCTGGTCCGGATCCGTCCCCGTGTAGACAAACGGATCCGGAAACCCACTCCACCCGCCCGACCCCGACCCAATCGAAGCCGCCGTCACCGCATAATCGCTGAAGTCCACCTCCAGCCAAATCTGCGTCCCGACCGACACCGCAATGGCCGTCCCCAATCCCGTGATCGCCACCGTGTCATTCACCGTCAGCGATTGCTGCAAAAACGAGTTCACATTCACCGTCACCTTCAGCCCCGAGACATCCGACGCATCCAGCAATTCAAACGGCTTGTTCAATTCCGGTGCACCTCCCGCCGTGGGCCGGTACATCGAATCCGAGCGCGGCACCTGCTCCCCGCCCTGCACCTTCGCCGCGTTTCCGCTCCCGGAACCAGTCGTCCGCTCGCTCAGCCGGTACGAAATCCGCCGCTGCCGGTTCACCCGCAGCAACGCCGACAACTCCGCATGCCCCAGGTGCTTCGCCGGGCCCACCGTGATCGTTGTCTGCCCCAGATCGACCTTCTCCTCCATCCGCTGAATCTGCGCCGCCATCGTCTCCCACTCCGTCCGCCCGCCGCTCAAATTCAGCAGCACCCCCGGTGCCCCTACGCTTGAGCATTCCTCCTCGGTCAACTCTAGCACGCCATCATATTGCAGCACCCCCGCCGCATCCAGCAGCGCCTGCGCCAGCCCGTCCGGAATCGCCTCCGCCTCCGTCGCCGAGGTCAATCGGCTGTAGGTCTGCGTCTCCGCATTCGTCCCCATCACCCGTGTGTAAACCACCCGCTGATTCGTCGCGCCAAACACCGCGCTCGATTCGTCCGTCGCCGCGCCCGTGTATTGCAACGTCGCCTGCACCCGCAACGGCGCCGCGTATAAATCCATCCACGACGCCACCGATCCCTCCAGCAATTCATTCGGCACATTCGACAATGTGATTCCCGGATAGTTATCCGGATTCTCCATCGTCACCGTCTGGGTGCCCGACACCACCGTCAGGTCCGCATCCGCAAAATCGCCCAGCCACGCAAACTTCCCCTTCCACCATGCGATCACCCCCGTCGCCGAATCACTCGCCGGGATCAACGCCGTCCCCACCTTCTGCTTCTGGTACGTCGCCCGCGCTCCCGCCAAGTCGAGCGTCATCACCAGCGCACCCAGCTCGTCGCCCGTCGCCGTCGGGGGCGCAGCCTGCACCGTCAGTGACGTAAACGTGTCGTGGTCGATATCGTTCGTCTGCTCAAATTTCAAAATCACCGCCGGAACCTGCAAGTCATGCCGCGGCGTCAACTCCAACCCCGAGACCGGCGCGCCATAAGCCGACAACGTCAACGCCGCCGCATCCGCTCGCCGCAAAATCGAAAGCGTCGGATAGGGCACCGTCGTGTAATCGAACGCCGCCACTGCATCCGGCGTCCAGCGCAGGAAATAGCGGATCACCTCCGCGCACGACCAATCGAGCGCTTCCGCATACGGTGCCAGCGCATCCGGCGTGATCGCGCCCACCGTGATCGGTACCCCACGCGCCGTCGCGTACGCCAGCACTTCCGCGATGGCCGCGCCCGTCGCCAGCTTCGTCCCGTCGCTTTTCTGCCCCAGGATCAACCGGCTCTTGTTCGTCGACACCAGCGTTGTATCCGTCCCATTCGTCGTCTGCCAGACCTGTTGAAAAACCAAATTCTCCAGGTACCACCACGGCCCCGCCAGGCGATAAAGTTGATCCTCCGCGCGCGCCGACGCCCGTCCCGGAACCTCAATCACCCGCCCGTAAAACCACGGCATCCCGCTCCGAAAAAGCTGCACCGTCGAGCCATACGCAAATAACGAATCCGCATCGCTCGCCCGCCCATCCGCGAGAAACGTCACCAGGTCCGACCGCTGATTGATCCGGTCCCGCGTCAAATCACGCAGCCCCCAATCCGTCAGAGTCTTCTCCACGCCATTCGCATCCCGCAACGTCCACGCCAGGCTCATATCACCACCAGGTAATCCAGCTTGTACGTCTCCGAATCCGTCGCCGTCGAAAGATCCACCGTAAATCCCCCCGACGAAATCGAATCATCCCGCACCGTCGCGAAAAGATTCAGCCCGCCCGTCGCCTTCCTCACCGTCACCAGCACCTGGGCCGGCACCGCGGGCAGTCCCAGACCCGTCACCGTCACCGAATTCACCCCGGAACCCATCGTCTGCGTCCCGCGAAATTTCTGCACATAGCCAACCGCTGAGCCGCCGCCCACAAAGAGCCCGCCCGCCGTCGCCCCATCGCCAATAAAAAGTTGTTTGTTATCCGTCGTGAAAAGCGGTTCCCCCGCATCCGGCACAATCGCCGTCCGCTGAGACTCCAGCCCCCGCCGAACCTGAATTTTCTGAGCCATAAATGTTTCCTGTGTCGCGTAAGCGACCCTTTAAAAATCCGTCATCCTGAACGAAGCGAAGCGGAGTTGAAGGACCTCTAACTATTCGTCCCCTGCCTCCCTTGTCCCTGCAACTTGATCGCCACCTTATCCCCACCCGCCCCCATCCAAATCCATCCCCGCCGGAACCAACGCATCCGCCAAATTCCCCCCATCCACACTCCCGCCCTGCGCATAGACATACCCCGTCCCAAACCCCGCCCCATCCACACCACCCGCCACCGTCGGCGAAAGCGCGTTGATCACTCCGCCCCGCAACACAAACACCGTGTCCGTCCGCGTCCCGTGAAACACCGACTCCGGCATCTCCTCCAGCACCGCCGCAAACGCGCACGTCAACGGCAACTCCCCATACGCCCCGCAAATCAGCATCGCCGTTCCGGAAGTCGGCAGCGACCCAAACGCCGTCAGAACAAATGCCGCCGCCTCCGCGACGCTCGCGTGTTGCCGAGTCACCGTGAACTGCAGCCGGTTCACCACATTCCCCCGCGCCAGCGGCTGCGCCGCCACCGCCCGCAAAAACTGCGCGTCCTGCACCACCTGCCGCCCGTTCAGCCGCACCTCATGCGCGTCCGTCCAGGCATGCAAATCCGCCACGCCATCATTCGTCAGCCAAACATTGTTCAAAGAAATTCGCATAGTATTGAAAGCTGAGAACCACGAACTAAGAGCTGAGAAGTTTGAATAAAACTCTTCGTTCTAAGTTCTTAGTTCGTCGCTCTAAGTTCCCAGTTCCACCATCCCCTCCATCTCCACCCGATCCCCCACAAACATCAATTCCCCAACCCGTCCCCGCACCGCATCAAACACCAAATCCCCGCGCACCATCTGCGCCAGCGGTAACCGCACCGAAAGATGCTCCCCCGCAATCTCCAGCGGAAACGCCCCCGCCGAAAGCAACCGCCCCGGCCAAGCCCCCTGCACCTGCAACGCGCCAAAGACATCCGCCTCACCCGGCCCGCCTGGCGAACTCGGCATAAATCGCACCTCCACCGCCAGCCGCTCCAGCGTCAAATCCAGCAACGCATTCGCATCGGAAATCACCGGCTTCGTCGTCAGCTCAAAATGAATCTTCACCCCATCCCGCGACCGCAAGTTCAGCCACGGCGCCCCGCCCCAGCTCACCGCAAAATCATCCGCCAGCTGCGGCGTCCCGCCCGGCGCCACCGGAACCTCCGCGATGTCAATTGACACCACCCGGTTCATGGCCGACACCGGCATCGACCTCGCGCCCAGCGCCAGGAACGTCACCGCTCCCGCCACCGGCCCGCGCGTCGTCAGGTGCAAGTCCGGCATCGCCATCACCGCCACCGCCGCAAACGTCAGCCGTACCCCATTCGCCGCAATCAACACCAGCGGCGCATCCTCCGTCCCAAACAGCGACGCGCCCGCCTCCCCGCCCAGCCAGGGAAACAGCGCCATCAAATCCGCGAATGGCGCCGACGGCGTAAACTTGATCGTCACCGGTGCCTCGATGACCGACTCATCCAGCCACCCGTTCGCATCCGATTCCACCTCATCCAGCTCCAGCGCCGGCGACACCAAAATTCCGTCCTGGGCAAAAAACGTTCGCCCGCCAAAAATCGCCGCCGCCGGCCCCGCCAATAAAGTTGTTCGTGTTACTCCCATTTTGCCTTTCTGTAGCGGCGGTCTATGACCGCCGTTGCCTTTGAGGTAGCCGTCGCACTCCGTGCGACGGGTCGCGTCAGCGACTCTTTAAAAATCCGTCATCCTGAGCGCAGTCCCGCGTAGCGGGACGTAGTCGAAGGACCTCTAACTATTTGCCCCCTGCTTCGCCTCGTTCCCAAGTTGCACTTGGGAACGCCCTTGTCCCCGCTCACATCCCGGCATACCCTCCCTCATGGCCAGCATGCCGGGAACTCCTCGCCATGAAGTCCCCGCGCCGTCTCTCGAAGTCCGCCTCATCTGGTGGTTCACAATTTATTTTTCCGGCCTTATCCCCCTCGTGGTCCGCGCTTTCGAAAACGAGTTCAATCTCCTCGTCCCGATTTTCTTTCCTCTGCCGCTCGGCTTTATTTTTGTTCCCATCCTCAACGCTCTCCCCGAAATCGTGGGCCAAATCCTGATCATCCCCCTCTATTTCGCCGGATTCGCTTTTTATGGCTGGCACCTCTACGCCACACTCAAAGCCCCCACCCGCCGTCGCTTCGATTGGCTGCTCCTCATGCTCGTCATCGCCGTACTGGCCAACCAATTCCTCATGTGGAGCATGGCCACCAGCATTCACATGTAAGGGATTTCCCTCGTTCCCAAGTTGCACTTGGGAACGCCCTTGTCCCCGCAACTCCTCCCCCCTTCGGTATTCTGAAAAATTAAGTAATTTGGTCATTCCGTTAATTCCGTCCGCCTCCCGTAATTCCGTCAAAACCTCAGCTAAAACTCGCCCTCGCCTCCGCACTAGCCAAATACCCCGCCAGCCAAACCCGCGCCCTCAACAGACAAGCCTCTCCCACCACAAACGGCGCCGTATAGAGAGAAGACGTCGGCCCTCGCGGCGCCGGTTGCGATCCATCCACCGTGTAAAAAATCGCCGCCCCCGCCTGGCTCGAAGCCAGCGTCACCGTCTGCGGCGAAACATTCCCCGCGCTGCTGATGGAAGGCGCATCCAGTTGTGGCACCGCATAACTCGCCCCCGCCTGCGTCCGCACCCGGATCTCATACGCCACGACATCCGCCTCATTCACCCGCACCAGCGCCTGGGGCGCGGCGGAGAAAACCTCATTGAACGTCGTTGGCCGATAGAGATGCAGCAACGCCAGCGCCGTCTCCGCCACCTCCAGCGCATGTGGCCCGCTCGACACCGGCACATTCTCGCGAAACCGCACCGCGATCTCCACCGGATCAAAAATCGGCCCCGGCGCGGAAGGCGCACTCACCACCGCCTGCGGCACCAGCACCACCCCATACGTCCCCGCCGCCGCCACGCCCGCCGCCAAGTCAAACGCCATGTCCCGCGGCGCCTCCACCAGCACCGGAACCGTCGCAAAAAACGGATCCGCCAAAAGCCGGTCCGCAATCTCCTGCTGAATCGAAGTCAAAATGCTTGTCATAAAAGTTTAGAATTGAGAACTCAGAGCGTAGAACTCAGAGATGCTTCCCACTTCTAAGCTCTCCGTTCTTAGCTCTAAGCTCCTCACACCCCCTCCTCCCCGCACTGCCCAAACCGCCGCTCCCGCCCCTCAATCGTCGGCCTCGGTGCCGAAGCCGTCTCCGCCGTCGTCACCTCCGGCTCCTCAATCGTAAACGTCCCCGCCGCCACCTGCTCCAGCAGCCGCACCGCGCGACCCGAAGCCAGCAGCCTCACATCCTTCGGCGCCACGCCCACGCGCTGCGGTAACCGCACCGCCACCAGGTCCAGCGCCGGCGCCAACAACTTCTGCGGAATCGTCCCCGGCAACCCCAGCGTGTTCGGGCGATACGCCCCCACATACCCACGCACCAGGTCCACCACCTGCGCCAAAGTCGGCGCCACCGGATCCGCCTGACCACTCGCCGTCGCCGCCGAGCGATACGCCGCCAGCTCCGTCTCCGACAACACCGTCAGCACATCGCTTTCTGTTGGAATAATCCATGCCATATGTGAAAAACTTTGAAGTTAGAACTGAGAACTAAGAACGCCCGATGAGTGAGCTACTATCCCGTACAAGAACCTTTGCCCTTCGATGCTTGCAAGTCGCGGACGCCCTGCCTTCCAAGGCGGGCGCTCGCGCCATTGCCGCGCAGCTTGCGCGAAGCGGAACCAGCGTGGCCGCTAACTATCGCTCTGCACGCAGGGCAAGATCGAAAGCCGAGTTCTGCTCCAAGCTCAACATTGCTCTTGAAGAAGCCGACGAAAGCCATTTCTGGTTAGGCTTGATCGTCGAGGCCCGCTACCTGCCCGCCGCAAAACTTCAAAAGCTGATCCAAGAGGCGGACGAGTTAACCGCCATGCTGGTTGCCAGCCTCAAAACCTCACGCCTAAACAAGTAGCTGCCTCCCGCTCTAAGTTCTAAGCTCTCAGCTCTGAGTTTCCTTAGCTGACGGTCAGCAATTGCGCCGCCGATCCATTCGTCACCGCCACCGCCTCACTCCAGTCAAACTTCGCCACCTCCACGCGCCCGTCATCGCGCAGATAAGAACCCGGCACCATATAGTTCCCCATCAGCCGGAACGTCTTCATGAACGACGGATCGCGCCGCGTCGGATTCTGCAGGCGCGCAAAAATCAGCACCGACGTATCGAGCAGAAAACTCACGCTCGGCGCCAGGCCCTCCTTCGCCGTGTCCACCACCATGTACGACGTCCGCACCTCGGGATTCCCCACGAAAAGCTTCGTCGCCTCCGCCGGCGTCACGTTCGGGATCGAGTCATCGCCCGCGGCCACGAAACGGCTCCGCACATTCGGCGCGTTCTTGAACAAACGCCAGGCCCCGGCGCCAAAGAGCACGCCCACGCCCATCAGGGAGCCATAGCGTGCCGCCTTGATCACCGAAAGAATCTGGGCATCGATATCATCAATCGGATCGCTCCCGCTGTTGCCCGACCACGTCTTCGAGATCGCCCCGGAAGTCGTCGCCGCAATCGCGGTATTGATCACGCTCTGCTCATGCGCCAGCGCGGCCACCTCAGCCACAATCGTCGCGCCCTCCATCAGCGCATTCGTCAACGCGGCCTCTTCGATCATCTCCAGGTAATCGATCGGAAAATCGAGCGCGTTCGGCTGGCAGTTATAAGTCGCATCAGTCGCATCAAAGCTCAACACGGTTGCGCGCCCGCCAATGGCCCGAAGCGTGTCGGGCGGCAGGAAGCGATTCTTCTCCGTGTAAATTTTGTAACGGCCAATGCTCGTGGGCACCTCCACCGTCGGCGCCAGGAAATCAGCCACGGGCTGCACAGCGGACTGCGCCGCCCCCTGGGCAAATTCCTGAAGCATCGGGCTGGAAGTAATTGCGGATAAACTAGGCATATCTTTTTCTCTTTCTTCGTTGGCCCGGACAACTTGTTGTCCGGGTGACCAAAGGTCACAGGAAGCGACCCCTGGCTTTTTCTGTAGCGGCGGTCTATGACCGTCGGTCGCGTCAGCGACTCATTAAAATTCCGTCATCCTGAGCGCAGTCCCGCGAAGCGGGACGCAGTCGAAGGACCTCTAACTATTTCTGCTCGGATGATCCAAACTCTAAACCGTCACCGTCCCAAACGTCGGCCGCGCCCGCACCAGCTGCCCATCCACAAACGCCTCCTCCGCAACCGCCACCAGGCGATACGTCCCGCTCGTCGTCGGCAACTTGCGCACCTTCCCCTTGTCCGCCGCCGTGGTCACGCCATCCGCCAGCACCAGCAAATCCCCCGGATTCCCCGTCCCCTTCGCCACCACGCGCACCGTGCGATCCGGATTCAGCGGACGCACCGTCGCCTTGCCGCCCGACGGCGCGCCATAAACCAGCACATAAAGCGCATAGTCATTGTTCGCCGCCGGTCGCGTCACCACCAGCGAGCCCGAGTTATTATAAGGCGCGACCAGCACGTCGGCATATGAGGACAAGTCCTCGTTCGCGGTGACCAGGATGTCACCTTCATGGGTATTCGATTGACTCATGTGATTTTTCCAGCTTTCTCGCAAGCGCGATGTGGTCGCGAATGCTGATTTTTCTTGGGTGAATATATTTCGTTTTCGTGGAGCGGCCCTCCTCGCGCGCCGTCTGCAGCCGCGAGAGCTCATGGCCTAACCACCGTGCGGTCATGTGCATCGGCACATGGACCTTCATGCGATCTCCGTCTCCGCCTCGCCCTCCGCCATGCGAAACGCGGCATGATGGCCGATTTTCAGCTGGCTCTGGAGTTGCCGCGCCCGGTTCGCGATCTTCCGCGCACCCGCGGAATCCGGTTCCGGCGCCAGCGGACTCAGCAGGCGCAGATTCGGCCGGTGCAAGCGCGGCTGATGCAGCGGCACGTAAGGCTCCGGCTGGCGCAACGCATTGAGCAGCGCCAGCGTCCCCTCGCGATTCGCGATCAGTTGCGCCCGCACCACATCGCGATTCGTGATCACGTCGGCAAAGCGTTCCAGGTCGCTTTCCGCCTGCGACTCGGCGAGCCGCTGGCAGCGATTGCGCAGGGTTTCCAGTTCCCCCAGTTGTCCGCGCAGCGCGTCCGCGATTTCCGCGTCCGTCACCGCCGCCGGCAAATGGAGATGTTGTAGAAGTTCAGTTCTTAGGTTCATGTTTAGTAAGGAAAAAGGTAAAAGTTCAAAGGAAGAAGGAGGGGGAGCAGATGGAGACCGGCTTTCACACCCGCCTTTTTCCTTTCCCCTTTCTCCTTTTTCCTTCCTGTTCGTCAGCGGCACCAACCCCGGCAAGTTCGGATCATTCGTCAACGCCAGCCGATCCAGCCGACGCGGACGCAAATGCATCGTCTCGCGACCTTCATCTCCCGTCGTCGCCGACCACTGATCGCAATCCGCGCGATTCCACACCGGCGACGCCAGCCGGTAACGCCCGCCCATCAGCGCCTGGTGCCCCAGGTCCGACCAGCGGATCTGCGCGTAAAGTCCGTCCCCGCGATGCTCCAGCGCCCCGATCCATCCCGCCGCCGTCGTCGGCTGCGCCGGATCGTTCGACGAGTGATCGAAATCGACCAGCAGCCCCGGAAAATTCGCCTGCCGCGCCTCCTCGTTAAACGTCCGCAGCATCGCCTCGCACGCCTCCGCATCAATCACCTGCAGCGCACCCGTCGGATGCGGAAAAGTGCCATGCGGCGCAATGTGAAACCAGCCGTCGGGCGCCGGTTGAAAAGTTGTTGATGTACTCATGGTGTTAAAATTCTCTCATTCTGAACGTGTCGCACGCACGCATGACAGATCAGTTCGGTTGCCTCCCGTCGCGTAAGCGACTCCTTAAAAATCCGTCATCCTGAGCGAAGCGCAGCGAAGTCGAAGGACCTCTAACTATTTTCTGTCTCGGTCCCGTAAAATCAGATTTCATTTTCCTCCGGCTCCACTTCCGTCTCCCCCTCCCCCACCGGCGCCTTAGCCACCGGCACCAAAGGATAATTCCGCAAGCTCAGCCGATACCCCGTCTTCTCGCTCAGCTCCGCCGGGTCGATCTCATAACCCGCCCGCGCCAGTTTCAGCGCCTGATCAATCACATCCTCCGGATCCAGCGACCGCGTCGCCGCCAGCTCGAAGTACGCCAACTGCGCTTGCCCCGGAAATAGTCTCGCCAGCAACGGCCGGTCAAACTGCTCCTGGAAAATCTCCGAGATCACCGCCGCCTCCGCCTCCGCGATGTCATCAAACGCCGCCTGATGCGCCGAGCCCGCCAGCGTCCCCGATCCCGATTCCGTCAGCGTCGTCAACTTCCCGCCCGTCGCCGCCAGCACGATCTGCTCGTCCTGGTAACGCAAATGTTCCGCGAACGGATTCTGCCCGCGCGCACCCGAATCGACCGTGTGAATCCGCGTCCCGTTCGGCACCGTCCCGCGCGCATCGCCAATGATCGCCTCCGCCTGCGCCTGGTACTCCGCCTCCCGTTCCGCCGGAATGTCCGGCGGCAATTCCAGGAAAAGCGGCGGCAAGCCATACGTCTCGATGAACGCGTCCCAATCCTTCTGGCTCAGCGATTGCCGCACATGCGCAATCACCGCGATCTCATCAATCGGCGCATCCACCTCACGCACGATAAAGCGCGCCTCCTCCATCTCGGGATAAGTCGCCATCGGTAGTCCCGGCCGCGCCTCCGCGTTGTACTGCCACGGGGCTTGCGGACCGAGCCGAGCCCAGAACCACTGCGGCACCGGCTCCAATCGAACCGTCCGCCCGCGTGAATCGATGTTCCGCTGCAGATGCGCGTACCCGCGAAATTCCGCCAGCGCCAGAAACGCCACCGCTTCGCGCAAATTCCCAATCTGCTCGTAAGCCTCCCGCAGCGCCGCCGCCTGCCGCGCCGCCAGCGAGCGCGGTGACGCCGTCCCTTCGCGCGTGCGAATGTCCCAGTCCAGCCGCGTGATCGAAGCCTGCCGCCGCTGCAACACCGCGCGCAACGTCCCATTCCGCTTTTCCACAAAGCGATAGAGCCATTGCAGCCGCGCATAATTGCCGCGCTCCCCCGCCTCCAGCATCGCCACTAACTGGGCAATCGTCAGCCCCCGCAGCGGATTATACTGCGCCCTCCAATTCGCCGAGAGCTGCAGATTTTTCAGATAAGTGCTTGGTTTCATAAAATTAAAACTAAGAAGTAAGAGCTAAGAACGGAGAACTCGTGCCGGGTTCCCCTGTTCTGAGTTCTTAGCTCTCAGTTCTCCGCTCACCCCACCACGCTCCTCTCCCGCCGCGCATATCCGCGCAGCGATGGCATCCCGCGGAAAGCCGGCACCACCGTTGCCACCTCACCCCGCACCGGCGCCAACAACTCCGCCAGCGCCGCATACGCCGTCGCCAAAAGAAAATGGTTTTCGCATTTGTCCAGGTACCGCAGCGTCCGCCCATCCGCACTTCGCTCCTGCCGCGCACCGGAAAGCAAATGCCGCTCATAAAGCTCCAGCACCGAGCGCGATTCCTCCGTCGGCATCGGCAACAAAAACCGCTGCGTCGCAACCGCCACCGCCGTCCCATCCGCGCATTCCTCCAACCGGGGCCGGTTCGAATCCGGCGGCAACAGTTCCGTGATCACCCGCTGGATCGTTTCATCGCGATGCGCCGCCAGCAGCGGATAAATCCGACCCTCCTGCGTCCGCGCCACCTTGTGCCGCAGCCCCTGGCCCTCCCGCTGCGTAAACTCCACCGGCGCGCACCGCACCCCGCGCCATTTCTCCGAGGCCGCATGCCAGTTCAGCACGTCTTCGGTGGCCCGGGCTACTTGTTGCCCGGGCGCGCTCCGCGCGCAGGAAGCGTTCGGAAGCGTCCGCGAAAAATAAATATTCCGCGTCACATCCCCCGACGAAGCCACCGTCTCCTCCGTCAATCCATTCAGGATAAATGTCAGCTCCCGCGCCAGATCCCGCAGCGGCCCCGCATCCACGCAAAGCGCCCTCAACCCCAATAACCGAAACAACTCCGGCACCCGCGCCCGCACCCGTTCCGCCGCAATCGGTTCCACCCACAACAACCGCACCTGATGCGGCGCCGTCGCCTCCACCTCCCGCGCCACAAACCAACACTGATCCCCCAAGTCCAGCCCGCCGTACCGGACTGAGTTTTTGACGGAATTACGGGAACCAACGGAATTAACGGAATGAGGGATAGAGGTTTCAGTCCGCTCATTTTTTTCCCCTTCTGTAGATATTCCGTTAATTCCGTCCGCCTTCCGTAATTCCGTCAAAATTCCGTACTCCCCCCGCGCCGCCTCCAGATCATGTGGCGTCAACGTCTGCGTGCTCGATTTCGGCAACGCCAACCGGTCCGTGCAAAACACCGTCATCTGTTCCGGATCACGAATCGCCAACTGCCACGCCGCCACGATCTGCGCCAAATCAATATCCGGCATCAGCAATTGCGAAATCCGGTAACTCCACTTCCGCAACACCTCCCGCTCCGGCGCCTGCGCGTGCCACTCCGGATGCTCCCGGTCCAGCACCGTCCCGCACTCCACGCACCCCAGGACATATTTTTGGCCGGGCGTGAAGGCAATAAGTTTAGAACTAAGAACTGAGAACGAAGAGCTGGCAGCAGTTTTCCCCGTTCCCCGTTCTGAGTTCTCAGTTCTTAGCTCAAAGTTCCCCTCCACCGTCAATCGTGGCCACTCTCTCACCTCTTTCCCCTCCACCACCAACCGGCAAATCCCCGGCCACATCGTCTCCGGATTATGCCGCTTCCCACAGCCGGGGCACGTCACCAAACCAATGTGCTGCGTCCCCTCCGTAAAGGCCAGGTTCTGCCCTGCCCCATGATACCGCTGCGTTCCAATAATGAGTGAAAGCCGCAAATCGGAAGCCGTCATCCGGCCCGCCAAAAACCGCGCATGCTCCTCCGGGAGATCATCCTTCTCATCCTGGATCACCACATCCATCGAAAACGACGTCGGGATTTTCCCCAGCCCACGCATGAACGCCAATGCCGTCCGCTTGCCATCCGTGCAGAGAAATGCCCCCTTGCGATTCACCGCGCGCCCAGACGCATTCAGCGTCTTGCCCACTTCAATCAAACGCGCCAGCCACGGAATCTGGTCCAGCACATCCGGACGCAATTTCCCATCCACCAGCCCCGAGACCAGATCATCATCCGGCAGGTAATAACCCACATTGCGAAAACGCACCGCCACCAGATAAACCAGCAAATTCAGCATCAGCACCGTCTTGCCGAACTGCGCGCCGCCACACAGCGCCAGCGAAACATCCGGCTCCCCCGAACTCAAAATCTGGTCCAGCCGCTCCACAATGGGACGCAACGCCTCGCGCCCCGCAAAATGATACGGCACATACCCCGCCCCGCTCTTCACCCGCGCATGGTTCGCCAAAAATTCCGCAAACGACCCCACCCCCAGCGGCCTCAGCGCCCGCTCCTTCCGCTCCAACCTCCGCGCCACCCGGGAAACCACTGAAGTTTTTTTGACGGAATTACGGGGGCAGACGGAATGAACGGAATGGGGTAAAGACGAGGACTTCTTACCCTTCAGTAATTCCGTTGATTTCGTTATCACCCTCCCCTTGTTCCCAAGTTTGCGAACTTCCACTGAAGTTGGAAATTGCCCCTGTCCCACCAACTCCATTACTTCTTCCCTTCCTAATTCCGTTAATTCCGTCTGCCCCCGTAATTCCGTTATCACCCTTCCCTTGTTCCCAAGTTTGCGAACTTCCACTGGAGCTGGAAAATGCCCCTGTCCCACCAATTCCATTGCTTCTTCCCTTCCTAATTCCGTTAATTCCGTCTGCCCCCGTAATTCCGTCAAAACAGTCTTCCTCATACCTCCTCCTCCTGGCTCTTCTCCATCTCCCGCCGCAACGCCTCAAAAGCCTCCCGCGCCGCCGGATGCCGCTCCACTTCTTCCGCCAGCTTCTCCAGCGCATGCGCAATCTGTCCCTGCAGCTCATGCCGCAACTTCTCCCGCTTCAGCTCCTGCATCGATTCCGTCCGCTCATCGCTCCGCGCTTTCAAAAACAACGTCGCAATCTTCCCCATCGACTCCGGTTCCACCTGCCCGCTCGCAATCTGCCGGAACGCCTCCTGCCCCAGCGCCGCCAGGATCCCGGACGAAAACCGCACCGGACTCTTCTCCACCAGTTGAACCAGCGCATTCGCCTCCACCGCCGCCCGCTCAATCCGTTTTTCCCAGTGAAACTCCGCCTCGCTCTGGAAAAACTCCATCAAATGCTGCGACGTCACCCCGGTAATTCCCTGGTCCTTCAACACCTGCTGGACCGCATCGTCATAAGGACACTCCCGCAACCACGCAAAAAGCTTGGAGCGATCTTCCTCCGGAAGACTCAGCAGCGGATTCGGCCCCGGACGATTCGCAATCTCCGCCAGCTCCGCCTCCCGCTTACGCGCCATCCGTTCCATGAGCTGCGCACGCAGCTCCTTCATCTCGCGCACACCCCGCTCACCCGGGGTCTCCGCGCCAGTCGCTTCTTTTTTGGCTCTCGGTTTCTTGGTCATAACGGTTGGGCCAGCGCGCGACCGGAAGGAGTCAGCCGCCATTCAGTTAAACGGGAAAGGGGATCGACGCGAAAATCGAGATAGGCCTTGTCGCGCAACTCCCGCAGCGCCTGCTCCAGTTCGCGTCGGGCCACATGCGGTCGCGACAGATTCAAGGTCAGATAAAGCGTCTGCTCATCCAGCCAGTAATCGAGACACGGCTTCAGGATTTTCAACACCCGCGCCTGAAGCAAGGCATCAGGATCGGTATAAGGCGGTTCAGTTTCAGGTAGTGGATTCATATTTTTTTGGACGGAATGAACGGACAGGTTAAGAAAATGTCTCTTCCTGGAGGGCCCGGCTCCTGCCGGGCCGCGGACGACCGGGAGGTCGTCCCTCCAAAAGGCCCCTGGTCCCCATCGCGGAAGCGACCCCATAAAAATCCGTCATCCTGAGCGAAGCGCAGCGAAGTCGAAGGACCTCTAACTATTCGTCCCCTGCCTCCCCCCTCGTTCCCAAGTTGCACTTGGGAACGCCCTTGTCCCCGCAACTTCGTTGCCCCTCGGCGACAAACGTTTTTAAACAGGACGCATAAATTCCCGCCCTGCCCTCTCCTCAAAATCCCCTTCATGTCATTCATGTTTCTCATGTCTGGTTTTAAAAATTCACCGCCCCGCCGCAATCACCCCGGTCTTATGCAGCAAATCGACAATCTCCGCCGGCAACCGCTGCAGCTTGTTATTCAAGTCATGCGTCAACATATCGACCCGCTGATGCGCCCCCTCCACCCGCGTCCGCACCTCGGAAAGATGTTCCGACTGCTCATGCCGCAACTGGTTCAGTTCCGCCCGCAGTTGGCGCAATAATTTCTCCAGCTCCTGCTCCAGCGAAGGCCGCCGCTTGAAGTGATCGATGATCTTCAGGAAAACCAGCAGGATCGCCCCCACCGCCGCCGCGTCAATCAGCCACGACGAAAGATGCGCCGCATCCGGCGCCGGCACCTCCTGCGCGAAGACATAAAAAACTGAAAGAGATTGAAAATAAATCATGAGTAGGCTCATCGTTCTAACTTCTACGTTCTAAGTTCTTAACTTCCTGAAAGGGCCGCCACGCGGGGACGCATGGGGACGGGTCCGTGAGGAGAGGACGTCCTGGATTTCCAGTGGCGCCGGTTTCCCGCATGACGGCCGCAGGTTCTTCAGGGCGCAGGCTCCGGTTGGGGGTGGATCGCGTGCATCGGGATGTTGTGATGGTCAGCAGGAGGAAAGCCTCGGGCAATCAGCGCACAGCCAGTAGCCGGGTTCAGGAACGCCAGTCCGGCTTGCCGTTGTCGAGGAAGTCGCCGATGCGGTCCACCGTGTCCTTCAGGAGAGACGCGACGAAGAAAATGATGACGCCGGTGGACGGCGCGACCTCAGGAATCGCGTGCAGCGTGGCGATGAAGCCCGCCGCCTTCGCGATGTAGGAGAGAATCCGTAAAGTATTTTGCATGCCCCCTTTTTCTCACAGAAAAAGAGAAAGGCGGTAGCTCTCCAAAGACAGTGGAGACACGCCAGCCTAAAAAGATAAGCTCCCGTGTCTCCGCAGGTAAAGCGGCCCAAAATCAGGGGCCAAAATGACGCCGCTAAGGGCGACTAGATGATCGGGCTGAAGATCCAGCGGATCAGATCCCAGACAATGTGACCAGCGGCAAGAAAGTGCTGGCCAAAGACGAACATGCTGAAGAGGACGAGCGCCACGACGATCGAGAGGATCGTCCAGGTGTTGATGTAGCACTGGCTGTAGGGAGGATGCTCGGCACTCATGGGGGCAAAGGTAAGAGGAAAAAGCCGGGAGGAAAAGGGGAAAGTGAGGCCTCAGGCAGCGACCTGCGGGAAGATGCTCTGGCGTGCGGCCATGGCGGTGAAAAGTCCGTTTTGCGATAGGAGCTCATCGAAGGAGCCTTGCTCCACGACGCGGCCTTTCTGGAGGACGAGGATTTTGTCCATGGAACGGAGGGTGGAGAGCCGGTGCGCCACGCAGATGACCGTACGGTGCTCGGCAAGGTGATCGATGGCTTTCTGTACCTCGGCTTCCGCCTGGGAATCGAGCGAGGCGGTGGCTTCGTCGAGGACGAGGATCGGTGCATTGCGGACAAAGGCCCGCGCGATGGCGATGCGCTGGCGCTGGCCGCCGGAGAGCCGGACACCGCGTTCGCCGAGCGGGGTATCGTAGCCTTGCGGGAGCGCCTGGATGAAGTCGTGCGCGTAGGCTTCCTTCGCGGCGGTAACGATTTCCTCCCGAGTAGCGCCGATCTTCCCGTAGCCGATGTTCTCCGCGACGGTGGTGTTGAAGAGGAGAACGTCCTGGCTGACGAGGGCGAGATGATAGCGGAGATCAGCAATGCGGAGCGACTCGATCGGCGCGCCGTCAATTTCAATGCGCCCGCTGGTGGGATCGTAAAAGCGGAAGAAGAGATTGAGGAGCGAGCTCTTACCGGAACCGCTTTCCCCGGCGAGGCCGAGACGCTGCCCGCGCGGAACGGAGAAGCTGACGTTTTGCAGGACGGGGCCTTCTCCATAACTGAAGCTGATGTCGCGGAACTCGATGCCCTGCCGGAACTCCTTCATGGCGACGGGATGTTCGGCTTCGCGCACGCTCGATTGCAGCTTGAACAGGCCCATGAGCCGTTCCATTGCCATGCCGGCGGAGGTGAAATAGATCTGAATGCTACTCAATTTTTTGAAGGGCGCGAAAAAGAGGATGAGGGCGAAGAGGAATCCGCCGAGGGTCTTGAAGGGAACGTTAGCCCAGATGGCGTAGAGCAGAACTGCGCCGATGCCGAACGAGTTCAGGGTTTCGATGATCGGGTTGAGGAGGGCGCGGGCCTGGACAGTCTTGATCATGTGGTAAATGCCGCGCTGTCCCGCCTTGCGAAACAACACCGCTTGTTCCTCGCCGAGTTCGTAGGCCTTGGTCACGCGGACATTCTGGAAGGATTCCATGGCCAGGGCGACCTGACCGACCATCGCGCTGTTGTCCTCGCGGCCCTGGGCCTTGATCTTGCGCGTGACGATGCGGGTGGGGATGACGCAGAGCGGACCGAAGAGCAGCGCGATGACGGTCAGTTTCCAATCGAGACAGAGCAGGCCGATGAACAGGATCAGGATGGTGGAGGGTTCCTTGATCAAATCCGAAAGGCCGAGGCGGAGGCATGTGCTCAAGGCACCGGTATCGTCGTTAATGCGACTGATCAGCTCGGCAGTGGTGGTCTTGTGGAAGAAATCAAGGGAGAGGGAGTTAATCTTGCGGAAGACGTCTTCCTTGACGTCGTTGACGATTCGCTGGCCCGACCAAGCCATCAAGTAGGTGGTCATGTAGTTGGCGAACCCGCGTAACATGGCCAGGAGGGGAAAGAGCAGGAGACCGCCAGTGATTTGTTTCCAGTCGATCGGGCGATGGCTTTGCGGGAGCCAGGGATCGGCGAGTTGATAGAGCTCCTGCGAGATGGCTTTTTTGTCGGCCTCGAATTCCTTAACAAGAGGGCTTTCCTGACTGGCTTTTTTCGCTTCCTCGGCTTGCTTGGCTTGAGTCAGTTGCTGGACGTGTACCGGATCGTCCAGGCGGTTCAGCATCATATAGACACCTGCCATGGTGAGACCTCCCGTCAGGCCGAAGAGAAAGCCAAAGAGGATTCCGCCGACGAACCGGACCCAGTAACGGCGGAGGTAAGGCCAGCCGAAACGGAAGATGACAAGCATATCGCCCATAGAGGAAGCGGAGAGGTTAGTCGGTTCCAGGGCGTTGGACAAGTCCGGTCGAGATAACCGGGGCGGGGAATCTTCTCGATTTGCAGGCGCGGTTTTGGGCAGAATCGATCTTTTGCCACTTCCGCCATGCCTGAATCTTCTTCATCACCGTCTCAAAAAGTCCTCGTCACAGGCGCTGCGGGCTTTATTGCCTCGCGGGTTTGCATCCTCTTGCGCGAGGCGGGTTATGAGGTGACGGGGCTCGACAGCTTCAACGATGCCTACGATGTACGGCTGAAGAACTGGCGCTGGGAACAGTTGGAGAAGACCCCGGGGATCGAGCTGCAACGGCTCGATCTGGGGGACTTGGACGGTCTGAAAAAACTCTTTGAGAAGCACGCGCGGAATGGAGCGGCCCCGTTTGACGCCGTGGTGAACCTGGCGGCGAGAGCCGGAGTCCGGGCCTCCGTGGAGCATCCGGCGGTTTATGTGGAGGCCAATGTCGGCGGAGCGTTGAACATGCTGGAGATGTGCCGGCAGTTTGGCGTGAAGAAATTTGTCCTCGCCTCGACGTCGAGTCTCTATGGCCGGGAGCATCCGACGCCTTATCGCGAGGACATGAACACCGACCGGCAGCTTTCGCCCTACGCGGCGACGAAGAAGGCGGCGGAGGCGATGGCTTATACCTACCATTTTCTGCACGGGCTGGATGTGAGCGTGCTCCGTTATTTTACCGTTTATGGACCGGCGGGGCGACCGGATATGACGCCGTTGCGGTTTACGCAGCGGATTCGTGAGGGACGGACGATCACGGTTTTTGGCGATGGCTCGCAATCGCGCGATTTCACCTACGTGGACGATATCGCGCGTGGGACAATCGCAGCGCTGCGCCCGGTGGGGTTTGAGATTTTTAACCTGGGTTCGGATGAACCGCTGAAGCTAAGCGCGATGATTGGGATGATTGAAGGGCTGGTAGGGAAGAAGGCGAAGATCGATTACCGGCCCTGGCATCCGGCCGACATGGCGGCAACTTGGGCGGATATTTCCAAGGCGCGGAAGATGTTGGGGTGGTCGCCGCAGACGAGTTTTCAGGAGGGGCTGGGCAAGTTGGTGACGTGGTATGAGGAGAACCGGGCGTGGGCGCGGGAGATTGATACGGAGTAGAGACCTCCTTTTCGGGATTCGGTCATCCTGAGCTTGTCGAAGGATCAGCCCCCGGTGATTTGACCGTCATCAGTTAATGTCGTACGTGCACTGGAAGCTGATCCTTCGACAGGCTCAGGATGACGGATTTTAATGCAGGAACGGAAATTCGCGGGAACAAGAATGGCATCCCGTGCATCTCACGGTATAGTTCCATGATGATCCGGGTTCTTCTTCTCTTTCTGGCGGCGACGAGTCTTATCGCTCGGGCGTCCGGGCCGATTTCTGCGCCGGTGACCGGCGCGAGCGCTCCGGTCTCGCAGCCGCATGTGGTGGCGGAATTGATTCCCGAGTCGAACCTGGTCACGGCAGGCAAGCCTTTCGATGTCATCCTGCACCTGCGCGCGGATCCCGGCTGGCACACGTACTGGATTAATCCCGGTGATGCGGGACTGGCGACGACGATCAAGTGGACGTTGCCGCCGGGGTTCACGGCAGGGCCGATCCAATGGCCGACACCAGAGAAGCACAACATGGGGCCGTTGATCACCTTTGGGTATGAGGGTGATGTTTATTTAATTACGACGATTAGGCCTCCGGCGACGGCTTCGGCGGGTGACGGCAAGATTCAGATCAAGGCGTTGTCGCGATGGCTGGTCTGTGAGGAGGAATGTATTCCGGGAAAGGGGGAGTTTTCGCTCGATTTGAATTTTGTGGCAAAGGATACGGCGGTGGATTTCAAGTCGTTTGAGAATAAGGAATTATTTCAGGCGGCGCGGGAGCGACTGCCGTTTCCGAACAGGGGATGGAATGTCGAGGGGACTTATGGGAAGGCGCCGGATGGGCCGGGGAAGGATTCCCTGGAAATCAAGATTGCGAATAAATCGGGTAGTCCGGAAACCAACTTGGGCCATCTCCAATTTTTTCCGGAACAGTCGAACGTGCTCGATACTCAAGTTGCGGCCACCACGGTTTTTCCATCGGCCATCCCATCTGAATTCGACCTTTGGATTCCGCTGGTGCAGAACGGCGATAAACCGGATCAGATCAGCGGCGTGCTGGTTTCCGATGTGCCCTTGGTTTCGGAGAACCCATCGCAAGGAGATACGCACGCGGTTTATCTTTCGCCTTTTAGCGTGAAGGAGGCAGGAGCAGCGACTGCGGTTACAACTGCGGGTGCGACATCAAGCGAGCAGTCGGGCGAAGGTCATAGACCCCCGCTACAGGGGGAGTCGACAATGCCGCTCGGGACAGCGGTGGCTACCTCTGCGGCGCAGCCTTTGCTGATTGTTGTGCTGGGGGCGGCGTTTATTGGCGGGCTGATTTTGAATTTGATGCCGTGTGTATTGCCGGTGCTATCGCTGAAAGTTTTTTCGCTGACGAAGCATGCGGGGGACGATCCCCGTAGCGCCTGGAAGCAGGGGGCGGCGTTCACGGCGGGCGTGGTGATTTCGTTCTGGTTGCTGGCGGGGCTTTTGCTGGTACTGAAGGCGCTGGGGAATCAATTGGGCTGGGGATTCCAGATGCAATCGCCGGGATTCATTTTGGGGATGATCTTTCTTTTCTTTTTGCTTGCGCTGAATTTGTTTGGGGTTTTTGAAATCGGGACGTCTTTGGTGGGGCTGGATGCGAAGGCGACGGGCCGTTTCCATGGACTCACCTCCTCCTTTTTCAATGGCGCGCTGGCGACTTTGGCAGCGACACCTTGCACGGGGCCGCTGATGGGTTCGACACTGGGATTTGCGGCGCAACAACCGGCCTCGATTGCGATGTTGATCTTCACCTTCCTGGCCCTAGGCATGGCCTCGCCCTACATGCTGTTGACGATTTTTCCGGGAGCGCTCCGCTTCATTCCGAAACCGGGGGCGTGGATGGAGGCGTTCAAGCAATTCATGGGCTTCCTGCTCATGATGGCGGTGATTTGGTTTGTGGAAGTTTTTGGCGCGCTGGTCGGGCAAGACCGGATTTCGTGGCTGCTGCTTGCGCTGTTGCTGACCTCGATTGCCGCGTGGATTTATGGGCGGTGGGTTTCGTTTGACCGGCCGTTGAACGAGCGGCTGTGGCCTTTGATTTTCATGCTCATTTTTCTAGGTGCGGGATTGAAGCTGGGGATCCACTTGGCGATTGAGCCGGTGAAAGCGACGACACAATATGCAGGTGGCTATCAGCCCTGGTCCACGGCGGCGGTGAATGAAGCACTGGCGCAGGGACGCCCCGTCTTTGTCGATTTTACGGCGGCGTGGTGCCTGAGCTGCAAGGTGAACGAGCGCGTGGCGCTGGACACCGATGCGGTGCGGCAGGCGTTCAAGGAGAAGAACGTGGCGCTGTTCAAGGCGGATTGGACGCATGCCGACCCGGAGATTTCGCAGGCCTTGAAGCAGTACAACCGGGACGGGGTGCCGCTTTATTTGCTTTATTCACCGAAAGCCCCGGGGACGCCGCAGGTGTTGCCGGAGGTGTTGCCGGAGGTGTTGACGCCGGGGATTGTATTGGATGCCTTGGGGCGGCTCTGAATTGAATTGGCGCGAAATGGAATTTCGCGAGGATCAAGGGGGCGTTCCCAAGTACAACTTGGGAACGAGGAAACCTGCCGTTGTGGCAAAATCGTAATGAACGGGTTGAGGCGCTCAGCCGTCTAAAGATGTATGCGCAAAATACTCTTTCTCGCGATCTGTGCCGGTTTATTGGTGAACATGACGGTCTCGGGTGATCCAGCGGTGGCGGCCGTGGGTAAGAACGCTCCGAATTTTACGTTACAGGGCGGGGACGGAAAAGAGCACTCGCTGGCGGACTATAAAGGCAAGTTCGTGGTGCTGGAATGGACGAATCCGGATTGTCCGTTTGTGCATAAATTTTACGATTCCGGTGCGATGCAGAAGTTGCAGAAAGAAGAAACAGACAAGGGCGTGGTCTGGCTGCGGATCAACTCGAGCGCCAAGGGGAAAGAAGGCTTTCAGTCTCCGGCTGATGTGACGGCCTATGTGAAGGAGAATAACGTGGCGGCGACTGAGACGTTACTCGATCCGAGTGGCAAGGTTGGTCATGAGTATGGTGCGCGCACAACGCCCCACATGTTTGTGATTAATCCCAAGGGAGAGCTGATTTATGCCGGTGGCATCGATAACAAGCCCTCCGCCGACGCCGAAGACATTGCTTCCGCGCAGAATTATGTGCAGACCGCGCTGGATGAGGCGATGGCGGGCAAGCCAGTGACGGTCGCGACGGCGAAGCCATATGGCTGCTCCGTAAAGTACGCGAACTAAAGGTGTATTACTTGGCGGGAGGTGATCGTTTCCTGCGCGCTTTGCACGCCCGGGCAATAGAGACCGCCTAGAGCTTGATGACGCTGGAGGCTTTCAGGCCCTTGTCGGACGAATTGGCCTCGAACTCGACCTTGTCCCCTTCCTCGAGCGTTTTGAAGCCTTCGCCGTTGATGACGGAGAAGTGAACGAACACATCGGGACCGCCCTCGTCCTGGGCGATGAAACCGAAACCTTTTTTGTTATCGAACCATTTAATCACACCGTGAGCCATGAGAAGTTACCCTTTGCGAATGTTGCGAGATCATGGGGTACGCCGCTGTATGCATCTCGTTTTGACGAGGCACCGCGTGAATGGACCCGAGGTCGTTCGCGATAGGTGCCTTAAATTGAATTGATTATGATCGCATACATTTTAGGGCGTCAATTCAAAAACGCCGAAATTTGCGATGGGGTTTTTGAGGGAAGAGTGTGTTAGCGCGAAATACAATTTCGCGGGCATAGGGGCGTTCCCAAGTGCAACTTGGGAACGAGGGGAATGGTTAAAGATCCATCGACTCGGCTGCGCTCCGCTCAGGATAACGGATTTTTTACGGATTCGCTGACGCGACGGGCTGCACCGTTCTGCGGTGGGCACTGGGTTCCTCGGAAGGGGAAGGCACCGCCGCTGGGGACAGCGGCGGCTACCACGGAGGTTCGACGATTAAGCCGGAGGCTTAGGCGCGGCCGAGGTACTTGCCGTCGGTCGTGCTGATCTTGACCAGCTCGCCTTCCTTGATGAAGAGGGGCACCTGGATTTGCAGGCCGGTCTCGAGGACGGCGACCTTTTGCACGTTGTTGGCGGAATCGCCACGGACGCCCTCGGCCGATTCGACAATCTTGAGGGTGACGGTTGCGGGTGGCTCGATGTCGGCCGCCTTGTCATCGGTGAAGATGACTTCGCAGGCGAGGTTTTCCGTGAGGTAATTTTTGACCTTGCCGACGAAATCTTCCTGGAAGGTGATGTCCTCAAAAGTGACGGGGTCGATGAAGTGGTAACCGGAGTTGTCCTTGTAGCTGAACTCGTATTTCTTGCGGCTCATCGGAACGACTTCGAGCGATTCGTTGGAGTTGAAGCGCTGGACGAAGGACTTGCCGGTGCGCATGCTGCGGAGGGTGGCCTGGACGAAGGCGCGCAGGTTGCCCGGGGTGCGGTGCTGGGTTTCCAGAACCATACAAATGTCGCCGTTAAATTTGATGGCTTGTCCTTTTCCGATTTCGTTGGCGTTTGGCATAACTGATAGAGATAGAGGGTGGATTGCATTTCGACGCAATGCGCCGGGAGTGTGAGCCTAGCAAAAACTTGCGGGGAGACAAGTGTAGAGTCGGGATTGAGGTTTGGAGGGCCCGGCTCCTGCCGGGCTGGGGGCGGGAAATGAGGAGGCTTGATTGCTACTTTATCTGAGTGATGAGAGGAATTTTGTGGTGGATTCGCGGCCCGGCGGGAGCCGGGCCCTCCAGAGGAGGCCGATCCGTTTGAAGCGGCCTTTGAGCCTTTAACCATGCCTCCGAGCGGAATAGCTAGAGGTCCTTCAACTCCGCCTCGCTTCGTTCAGGATGACGCATTTGGGGAGGTCGCTGACGCGACTTACTGCACCATCGAGCGGCGTGCGGCGGATACCCGGCCTAGCCGCCGTAGATGCTGAAGGAAAAGGTGTCGGTGTAATCGTCGCCGACTTGGGCGCGCATGGCGGGCGGGAAAGGCAGGAAGGGAGAGCATTTCCGAATAGACGTGACGCTGATAGTTTGCAGCAACATCAGGGAACCATCGCCGCCGCTGAGGACTTTGGTTGTGATCGTTCCGTCATAGTGGATTGTGTATTGGATGGTCACAACGCCGACGCCGAGCAGGGAAAGCTGGTTATTGACCTGTGGATACCAGTAAGAACCGACTGCGGCATAAAATCGCGCTTTGTATTTGCCGATTTCCGTGGCCATGGCTTCGGGGGAGGGTGCGCCGGAAATGCCGGCACGACCCGAGATATCCGACGCAACGGCGGGGAGCACGGGAGAGGGTGCGGCGACTTGCGCGGCGCGGGCGGCGCTGGGGGAGGCTTGGGGCTGGAGCGTGGGGGCGTTGATCGGCGGCAGGACGGGGAGGCCGTCAGGATCGACTTGCTGCGGTACGGGCTTGGGAACCTGCGGCGCCGGGGGGGCGGGCTTGGGCGGTTGCGGAGTCGGTTTCGCCGGGTTTGGCTGCGGGGTCTGGGCAGTTTGGGTTTGAGGAGGATGTGTCTCGGCCTTGGGTTGATCCTGCTGCTTGGGCGTGGGCGGAGTGGTGCTGTTTTGCGGTGTGGGCTTGGCCTGGATATTGGGGGAATTGATCAGGTCTGCGGAATGTTTTTTCTCGCTGACGACATCGGGCATGACGGAGTTGTTGTCGCGGGATTTCTTGCTATGCGAGGCCACCTGGGTGTCGTGGTCGGATTCGATCAGCGTGTCCTTGTGCGGCGCGTTGTCCTGGGCCTGGGTCGGCATGAAGACATGCTTGGGCTTCTGCGCGGCCGGGGGCGGGATGAGGGACATCGTGGTGCTCGGCGGCTTGACCGGAGGCGCCTCGAGCTTCGGCGCGGGTACGAAATGGGACAGGAGCAAAATGATGGCGATGACGACCGCATGGGCGAGCAGCGAGAGGAGAATGAAGATGAGAATCCACTTGGGCGCGGCAGAGTCCTCCTGCTCGTAGGATAGGTGCGCGCCGGGTTGCATTTGGGGGAGTATACAAAATCGGGACGTAAATAAACTGGAATTCGTTTTCCACCGCCGGAATTACCGTTTATTAACGTTTGTCCATGGCCTATTTCTGGGACCTTTTTGCCATTATTGCCTATTTCACCCTCGTGATCGGGGTGGGGCTGGTCTCGGCGCGGGGGCGCGGGGACAACATGCGCGAATTCAGCGTGGGCAGCCGCCAGATGCCCTGGTGGGCGGTACTGGCTTCGATTGTGGCGGCGGAACTGAGCGCGGGGACATTCCTCGGCACGCCGGGAGAAGGTTACCACAGCCATAGTTTCGTCTACGCGCAATTGGCGATCGGCACGGTGATCGCGCGGGTGATCGTGGCCTATCTCTTTATCCGCCCATTTTACGATAACAACGTCGTCTCGATTTACGAATTCCTCCAGATCCGGTTTGGCGTGGCGACGCGCAATGCGGCCTCGGCAGTCTTTTTGGTCACGCGGTTGCTGGCCAGTGGCACGCGGCTCTATGTGGCGGCGGTGATCGTGGTGCTTGGCTACGAGATGGTGCATGGCATGGCCGCGACGAAGACGGAGATGATCTGGATTTACGGCAGTGCGGTGGTGACGGTGACGGCCCTGACGACGATTTACACGGCGGTGGGCGGGATTCGTGCGGTGGTCTGGACGGATGTGATCCAGGCGACAGTGATGGGCGGCTCGGTCATCTTTGCTCTGGCGTCGCTCTGGATCGGGGTCGGTGGCTGGACGGGTGCGCATCATTTCCTCGAGCAGCCGGGCGACCTGAAAGTCTTTGATGACGGGATTGATTCCACCAAGGGCGTGCTGGCCAATATTCATTCCATCCTCGGCAGCGAGTATACGATCTGGGCCGCGCTGCTCGGCTCTGTCTTCACCACGATGGCGACGCACGGAACGGACCAGGATATGGTGCAGCGGATGTTGACGGCGAAGGACTACCACAAGGGACGGCTCGCGCTGGTGCTTTCGGGCATTGTCGATATTCCGGTGAGCCTTGGGTTCATCTTTATCGGCATTCTCATTTACGTATTTTACCAGATGCATCCGGACCCGAATTTGCCGACGAAGAACCCGGAAATTTTCTCCTACTATATCCTGCACCAGCTTCCGCCGGGGGCGCGCGGGTTGCTGATTGCGGGCGTGCTGGCCACGGCGATGGGATCGCTGAGCACGGCGCTCAACGCGCTGGCGACGAGTTTCACGGAGGATTTCTGGGTGCCCTACTTTGGGCACGGCGCGAGCGAGCACCTGACCGTTCGCGCGGTGCGCTGGAGCACGGTGGTCTTCGCGATTTTGCTGGCGACGGTGGGTACGGTGACGGCGGTAGTGGTGATCGATTCACCGCACCCGCGGATCATCCCGGTGGTGCTGGGTGTGTTTGGGTACACGTATGGATCGTTGCTGGGCATTTTTCTGCTGGGACTTACGACGAAAACGCGCGGGACAGAACGAGGTAATCTCATTGCGATGTTGGCCGGTTTCGCAAGCGTGGCGATCTGGAGCGGGTTGCCGTGGGATTTGGTCAACGTGGTGCGAGGAGAGAGTTACAATATCGGCAGCACGGTGATTTTCTTTGCCCAGCATGGGTTGCTGGTCTTCAAGGACGGATACGTTCAACCGCCGGATTGGCTGGTGCAGATTGAATTTCCGTGGCGAGTGATGTTTGGGACGCTGACGACTTACGCGGTGGCGTGGTGTTTCCAGAAGAGATAGCTCGAAGGAGGCTCTCCGTAAAAGATCCAAAACTGATTTGAAATGCCGTCATCCTGAGCTTGTCGAAGGATCAGCCTCCAGTGATTTGAAAATGATTGGAAAGTGTCGCCCATCAACGGAAGCTGATCCTTCGACAGGCTCAGGATGACGGATAGTTGGGTAAAAATGCACAAAAGTAATCCCGCTCGTTTGCATTATTACGCATAAAGACTACATTTCAGGTCTATGGATTTGAACAAATTTACGGAACAGGCCTCGGCGGCGCTCGCCTCGGCGCAGGAAGAAGCCACGCGTCTGGGCAATCAGGCCATCGATGTGGAGCATCTTTTTTACGCGCTGCTCACGCAGGAGAACGGCCTGATCCCGCGCTTGTTCGAACGCCTAAAAGTTTCCCTCGATCTCGTTCAGACCAAGACCCAGGCCGCGCTGGATCATTTGCCGAAGGTGACCGGTTCGGGCGCGACGGGTCAGGTGGGCATCACCCATCGCCTGAACAAGTTACTGGTGCGGGCGCAGGATGAGGCGAAGAAGCTGAAGGATGAGTATGTCTCCGTGGAGCATCTCGTCCTGGCCATGTTCAATGAAGAGAAGGACACCGAGATTGCCCGTATTTTCCGCAGCGCGACGCTGACGCGTGGCGCTTTTCTCACCGCCATGCAGGAAGTGCGCGGCAACCAGCGCGTGACCAGCCAGAATCCCGAGGCCACCTATGAATCGCTCCAGAAATATGGGCGCGACCTCACCGCCCTCGCGCGGCAGAACAAGCTCGATCCGGTCATCGGTCGCGACAACGAAATCCGGCGCTGCGTCCAGGTGCTCTCCCGCCGCACGAAGAATAATCCGGTGCTGATCGGCGAGCCGGGTGTGGGCAAGACCGCCATTGTCGAGGGACTGGCCCAGCGCATCGTGGCCGGGGATGTGCCCGACAGCCTGTGCGACAAGAAGATTGTCTCGCTTGATCTCTCCGCGCTGATCGCCGGGGCGAAATTCCGCGGCGAGTTTGAAGAGCGGCTGAAGGCCGTGCTCCAGGAAGTAACCAAGGCGGCGGGACAGATCATTCTTTTTATCGACGAAATCCACACGATGGTGGGCGCGGGAAAGGCCGAGGGAGCGATGGATGCGGGCAACATGCTCAAGCCGATGTTGGCTCGCGGGGAACTGCATTGTATCGGTGCCACGACGCTCGATGAATATCGCAAATACATCGAGAAAGACGCTGCACTGGAGCGCCGCTTCCAACCGGTGCAGGTGGATGAACCGAGTGTCGAGGACACCATTTCCATTTTGCGCGGGTTGAGCGAAAAGTATCAGGTGCATCATGGCGTGCGCATCCAGGATGCGGCGCTCGTGGCGGCGGCGGTGCTTTCGCATCGTTACATCACAGATCGTTTTCTTCCCGACAAGGCCATTGACCTCATGGACGAGGCCGCGGCGAAGCTCCGCACGGAAAACGAGAGCATGCCAGAGGAGCTGGAGACGCTGGAGCGGCGCGTCACGCAGCTCGCCATTGAACGGGAAGCGTTGAAGAAAGAAAAAGACGCGGCTTCCAAGGATCGCTTGACTGAATTGGAGAAGGAAATCGCCAATATCCAGGCTGATCGCGACCGGCTCAAGGCGCAGTGGCAGAACGAAAAGGCGGCCATCGAAGCGACGAGCAAGCTCCGCGAGGAACTGGAACGGATTCGCGGTGATATTGAACAGGCCCAGCGGGCCAACGATCTCAACCGCGCAAGTGAACTCCGCTACGGCCTCCTGCCCAAGAAGGAAAAAGAATTGAAGGACGCGGAAGAGAAAATCGACCAGGCCTCCAAGAGCGGGAAGCGGCTCATGCAGGAAGAGGTCACAGCGGACGAAATCGCCGAGGTCGTCGCACGCTGGACCGGCGTGCCGGTCTCGCGGCTGCTGGAAGGCGAGCAGGAAAAACTTCTGCGCCTGGATGCGATTTTACACGAGCGGGTCATCGGCCAGGATGAAGCGGTACAGGCCGTGGCAGACGCGGTCATCCGCGCCCGGGCCGGACTCAAGGACCCCAAGCGGCCCATCGGTTCGTTCATTTTTCTCGGTCCCACCGGCGTCGGAAAAACGGAGTTGGCCCGTGCGCTGGCGGAATCGATGTTCGATAGCGAAGAGAACATGGTACGGCTCGACATGAGCGAGTACATGGAGAAGCATGCCGTGGCGCGGTTGATTGGCGCGCCTCCCGGCTATGTTGGCTATGATGAAGGCGGTCAGCTCACCGAGGCGGTCCGGCGCAAGCCTTACTGCGTGGTTCTTTTCGATGAAATCGAGAAGGCGCATGTCGATGTCTTCAACACGCTGCTCCAGATTCTGGACGACGGGCGTCTCACCGATAGCCAGGGACGCACGATTGATTTCAAGAACACGATCATCATCATGACTTCCAACATCGGTTCACGGCATCTGATCGAGAATGCCTCCGATATCATCGGCGAAATCGCCGATAAGACGCGGGAGAAAGTGATGGGAGAACTTCGCGGCCATTTCCGGCCTGAATTCCTCAATCGCGTGGATGAGATTGTCCTCTTCAAGCCGCTGACCCTGGCCGAGACGGAAAAGATCGTCGACCTGCAGCTCAACCTGCTACGCGGCCGTCTCGCCGAACGGCATATCGAGCTTGTCCTGACGGATAGCGCCAAGGAATTGCTCGCACGGAAGGGCTACGATCCGATGTATGGGGCGCGTCCGCTGAAGCGGGTGATCCAGCGAGAATTCGAGACGAAGCTTTCCCGGTCGTTGCTCACGGGAGACATCACGGATCATTCGCGGGTGGAAGTCACGGCGAAAAAGGGTGAACTGGAATTTGTTTCGAAGCCGCTGGACGCCAAATCTGAGAAGTGAGTTGTTAGTTTGAAGTTCCGTACGCGTGATCCAACGCTTACAGCGTAGGGAACTCGTTTGGAGATCCCAGGGTAGGCGTTGCTACGCCAACCCTGGGCTATATGATTGCCAGCCTTTCAGGCTAGCCACCGAACTAATGAAAACGCTCGACTTGTTACTAGCGCCAACAGATGCCTGATTTGCACCGATATTTCAAGATGCGCTAAATCTTCAACCGCGCCTCTTCGAGATCGAGTTCATGCTCGATCTTATGCATGACGTCGTCGCCGATCTGGCCAGTGCGGCGCATCTCGATGAGCGTGTGGCGTTGCTGGGCAAGCATAGCGCGATGCAGACGCCGGGTGCTGACGAGATGATGGCGATGATCGCTCCAGCCAAGCTGATCGGCGAGGGCGTCCTGCAAGGCGAGAGCGCGCTCCTGGTAAAGCCGCTCGATCGTATCCAAGGCCGATACTGGGTAGCTGGCTTCTTCGCGAGCCTCAACGAGTTTTCGGAGAACAAATTCGGAGATGCGATGCCGCGCCTCGTTTTCTTCCTGCGCCGCGCTGCCGTCGTCACCCACGCCGAGATAACGGATGATCGGCGGCAGGGTCAGGCCCTGGAAAACGAGCGTGGTGAGAATGACGCTGAAGGCCAGGAACTGTACGACGTGGACCTGGGGAAAATTCGATTGTCCCTCCAGCGCAAGGGCCGCCGCGAGCGAGACGATACCGCGCATGCCGGACCAACCGACGATGAAGACCTCCCGCCAGTCGGGCGGCGATTTGAGCTTACGCACCGACTTGAACATGTAGGGGGCGTAGGCTCCCGGAAAAATCCAGGCGATGCGGACGAGGATGCAGGTCGCATTGATCACAAGCGCGTAGAGGAGAAGTTGACTCCAGGAATAATCGACGATGCCGTGAAGGATGCCGGGCAGTTGGAGTCCGATGAGCACGAAGATGAAACCATTGAGCAGATAGATCAGCATGTCCCAGACCGATTGGGCCTGAAGGCGGATCGCGGCGGGGATGACTTCCGGCGAACCCCAGCCGAGGTAGAGACCGGTGGTGACGACGGCGAGGACGCTGGAAGCGCCTAACGGCTCAGCGGCAAGGTAGCTGACGAACGGGGTAAGAATCGAAACGGTGAGAACGATGTTGGCCCCGTCATTGATCACGCGGCGACGAACCCAATCCGCGACCCAGCCGACACCCAGTCCCACGGCGATTCCGGCAGCGGAGACATAGATAAACGTTCCGGGAAGCCAGATGCCGCCCAGGATCGGGGCACCCTGCATGGCGATGGCGCCGAGGGCAATCTTGTAGGCCACGAGCGAGGTGGAGTCGTTGACCAGGCTTTCGCCCTCCAGGATGGTGACGACCTGACGGGGCAGGCCGAGTTTCTGCGCGATGGCGGAAGCGGCAATGGCATCGGGCGGGGAGATGATCGCACCCAGCACGAACCCGGCGGCGAGCGAGAGTCCCGGGATCATCCAATGAGCAATGTAGGCGACGGCGACGGTGGTCGCGAGGACGAGACCAATGGCCAGGAGCATGATGGCACGCAATTCCCCACGAAAATCGCGCCACGAGGTATAGAAGGCCTGGATGTAGAGGAGCGGCGGAAGAAAGATGAAAAAGATGACTTCCGGATCAATGTTGAGCCGGGGAAGATGCGGCACGAAGCTGATGAATAGACCGCCGATGACGAAGAGGATCGGGTAGGGAATCGTCAGGCGCCGGGCGAGCAAGCCCAGCCCAAAGACGAAGGCGAGGAGCAGAACGAAGATGACGGCGTAATGCATCGGGAGGAAGTCGTATCAAATGGAAGCAAGTCCGGCGAGCGCCTTTAGCTTAGGGTTCTGGTTTGGCTCGAAGCGCCTAACCGCTTCCGCTGCTCAACCTCGGGGGACGTCCCGCTCCCCGCTGCAACTGGAAACGAGGAAAATCCTACTGAAAATCTTCCACGGCCAGTTCCCAGGAACCACCGGAGGCTTCGATCTTGAGATAGAAATTTCCGGGGCCGCCCAACTGGGTGGTGTCTCCGCCCGTGCCGAGCTTTGAGCAGACCTTTTGCGGAATCGTGTCCTCGCGCGGGAAAGCACTGACAAACAGGGCGCTGGTATTGGCGTAGGATTTGCCGGGTTTGTCGAGATTATGCCAGAGCACACGCCACTGGGTGCCCTGGATATGGAAGACATCCGAGTTTTTGTTATCGGTACCGGAGAGCGTGAAAAGGCGGTGCCAAGTCTTGCTGCCCGGCGGTGTATCCGGCGGCGCTGGCGGTAAATACGTGGAGGGTGGTGGCGGGTCAGGCTGCGCCACAAGATCCGGTTTCGCGCCGTGGCCGGAATCGTTGGTGACGGAAGTGATGGTTGGCTGGGCGGGCGCATGCAGGGCATCGGCCTCGAGTTGCGCGACCTTGGCCCGGAGTTTGCCGTTTTCCTGCATGGCTTCCAAAAGGCGTTCCTCGACCAACTGGACCTGGCGACTTTGCAAACGGCGATCGTATTGGATGTCTTCCAAAACGGTCTGTTGCTGCTTGAGCAGAGCCAGGAGATCCTTGTTGGACTGGGTCAGGGAATCGAGCGTGTTCTGCAACGCGGCGGGGGTGAGCGGCTTGGCGGAAGTCGCCGAAGGGGCGGCGTTGGTCGGGGCCACCAGCGTCTGCGCGGGCAAACCAGCAACGCTGATCAAGACCAGGAAAGCAACGGAGAGAAACCGCATATCACCTATCCTCGAATTTTGACGACCCGGACCAAAAAATAGACGAGCGCACCGATATCCGGGACGAGAATCACCAGGAGAAGCCACAAGATTTTCTCGCGGGAGTTGGGCTCGCGCGTGGCGCAATGATAGATCATCCAGATCCAAAACAGAAAGCCGATCAAGGCCATGCCGCTGCCGGATTCGAGGAAATAGGGAAGGGCCAGAGGCATCATTGGCGGAGGAGTTTTTAGAGAGAGGGGATTTCCATCTTGAACTTCGGGATGCGGGTGAAAACGCGCTCACCGTCTTCCACCTGGCCGAGGTAGGCACCCTCCGCTTCACTGTCGGACGCAATGAGGTGGTAACTCTGGTAATGGAACTGCGTGCCGGGCGTCAGGCGCGGGCATTCGCCGACCACCCCATCGCCCTCGATGACGAGCTTCGAGTTGTCCGCATTGGTGACGACCCACTTGCGGCCCTTGATCGTAACGACGCGCGTGCTGTCATTGTGGATCGTGATATGATAGACAAAGCCGTATGGCCGGTCCGGGGTGCCTTCCTCGTGTGGATTGTATTCCACACGATCAAGACTCACCCAGAGTCCGGGTAATTCGCGAATAGGTTCACCTGGCACCCCTTTTAGATAAATGATTCCCTCCTCGCGGCAAAGAGAAACTTCACGGCCCCGCCTTCCTCATGTGCCGGTCGTGCTCTCGATTGCCGGATCCGACAACAGCGGCGGAGCGGGTATCCAGGCCGATTTGAAGACCTTCACCACCCTGGGCGTCTATGGCACCACGGCGGTGACCTGCGTGGTGGCAGAGCATCCGGGACGGGTGCTGAACATCACGCCGATTCCCCCGGCGCGGGTGGCAGACCAGATTCGGTTGGTGCTGGAGGCGTTCCCGGTGGCGGCGATCAAGACGGGGATGCTTTACTCGGCGGAGATCATAGAGGCGGTGACGAAGGCACTTGAACCCGCGCTGAAGGCAGGCGTGCCACTGGTGATTGATCCCGTGATGGTGGCCAGTTCCGGCAAGGTGCTGCTCAAAAAAGATGCGATCCGAGCCTTGCGGCAATTTATCGCCCTGGCGACGGTGGTAACGCCGAACCGGGATGAAACGGCGTTGCTTTGGGGCAAACCGATCACGAGTTTGCCGGAACTGGATCGCGCGGCGGTGGAACTAGCCCGTGGTTTTGGCGGGCCCTCGATTTTGGCCAAGGGCGGACATCTGCGTACAGGGCAGGCGGTGGATGTGTTGGCGTCGCCGGAAGGTTTGTTACAGAATTTCCAGGCGCGGCGGATTCCCGGAGTTGATCCGCATGGGACGGGATGTACCTATTCCGCAGCGATCACGGCGGGGCTGGCCAAGGGCTTGACGCTGACCGAGGCGGTGGTGCTGGGGAAGAGTTTCATCACGCGCGCCTTGAGGCGGCGGTTTGAGATTGGCGAATATCAATTATTGAATCATCTCCCCTGTAGCGGCGGTCTATGACCGTCGTGCCTTTGTCCGTGGTAGCCGCCGCTGTCCCTAGCGGCGGATGCGTCCCTACGAGGTGGCCTTCGCGCTACCTGCGACGGGTTGGCGCGAAATGAAATTTCGCCTTTACGGGCAAGCTTCGTTAATCATTCGGAGATGTGATGTCGAGCGACGACGGTCATAGACCGCCGTTACAGGGGGAGGCTCTGGCCTCAGGTTACGATCCTCTTTTCAAGTCTGTCATCCTGAGCTTGTCGAAGGATCAGCTTCCATTGGCATCCAAAATTATCTGATAATTCCCAATCACCTGGGGCTGATCCTTCGACAAGCTCAGGATGACCTATTGTTTATTGTGAGTCGCTGAGAATAGCGCTCACATCTGCGCGGATTTATGATTCAATCCTTGGGTCATGACCACGCCTTCCTCTACTGCCACCCACCTGCCGCCGCACCGCACGGTGCATGTCGATCTTGGGGCGCGGGCGTATGACGTGCTGATTGGGAGGGGGCTTTCGGACCATTGCACGGATTGGGCAAAACAAGCTGCCCTCCAGGGGCCGGTAGCCATCATCACGGATTCGACCGTGGCAGGTCTGTACGCCCAGCGGGTTGAATTTCAATTGAACGCCGCGGGTTTGGAATCGTTCGTTCTCCAAGTGCCTGCGGGTGAGCAGAGCAAGTCGATGGCAAATGTTGCGGCCTTGCTTTCCGGGCTGGCCAAGAATCGAGTATCGCGTTCAGGTACCGTCATCGGGTTGGGAGGGGGCGTTGTCGGCGATCTGGCCGGTTACGTAGCGGCCAGTTACCTGCGCGGCGTGGCTTTCGTACAGATACCGACAACACTACTAGCCATGGTGGATAGCTCGGTTGGCGGAAAAACGGGGGTGAATCTTCCTGAGGGCAAAAATCTCGTGGGCGCTTTTTATCAGCCCAAACTTGTCGTGGCTGATCTGGATACACTGCGCTCGTTGATTGGAGGATTGCGTGAATTTCCTGCCGGTATGGCCGAAGTGATCAAGTATGGAGCTATTTCTGACCGGGCCCTCTTTGAACGGGTCGCGCGCGGGGTTAAGCCGGATGATACCGATCTGGATGAGATCATCGAAAAATGTGTCGCGATCAAGGCGCGGATTGTCGAGCAGGACGAGTTCGAGGAGAAGGGACTCCGCGCCCTGCTTAATTTTGGGCACACACTCGGTCATGCCATTGAAAAAGCGACCGGGTACACCACCTATCTCCATGGGGAGGCCATCTCACTCGGCATGCGCGCGGCGGCGTGGCTTTCGCATTGGGAATCGGGACTGCCGGTGGAAGAGGTGCATGCGATCGAGAACGCGCTTATCGCCAATGGCCTGCCCACGCATCTCGATGAGTCGGACGACTCGACCGCGCTGCTGCTCACCGGCCAAATCCTGGACGCGCTGGGCAATGACAAAAAGGTGGCCAGTGATGGCCGGAACCGTTGGGTGCTGCTCAGTCGGCTGGGCCAATCGAAAGCCGGTTATGAAATCAAACCGGATGTGGTTGAGGCGGCCTTGCGGGTGTTGCTGGCTCCGGTGACAGCGAGAGACATTGTTTAAGCATGTGGATTGCTTCGACGAAGAAGCCCCATAAAATGGGGCGAGCAAGTGCGTTCCCAAGTGCAACTTGGGAACGAGGGGACATCAAATGACTGAATCCGAAGCCTAC